>CAIMMJ010000210.1 GCA_903842515.1 uncultured Bacteroidota bacterium
AAAGGGGGATGATTGATTCTCGCTCGGTTGGTGTTCCGCCACCAACCGCAAAGAGTTCTATTTGGTTGGTCGCAAAGACCAACCTAGCGTGGAATAGTATCTTTTTCATCCCCCTCCGCCGAGGTGCACCAAGCAAAATTGGCTGGGTAATTGGAATTGATTTTTGTTTTTTTTGCTGTATATTTTATGAGATGCAAGGTTTAGATTTTAAAAAACTTTGTAATAGAAAGTAGAATAATTAAATTTACCCGATTTTATAAAATATGATAATAGAAAACAACAGGGTAGTTTCTGTAAGTTATAGCCTACACATACCCGAAGAAGATGGTGGAACAGGAGAAGAAATGGTAGAACAAACAACTGCCGAAAATCCTTTTGTATTTTTGTATGGTTCAAGTGGCCTTATTGAGCAATTTGAAAGTAACTTGGCAGGAAAAAAGATGGGCGATGCCTTCGATTTTTTTATTTCTGCCTCTCAGGCATACGGTGATTATGACGAGGATAAAATGGTTGATATTCCCATTGAGGCATTTAAAGGAGAAGATGGCGAATTGGATACCGAAATGGTTCAAATTGGCAATGAACTTCCAATGGTAGATACCGACGGCAACAGACTTTTAGGAATAGTAGAAGAAGTAACCGACAAAGTGGTAAGAATGGATTTTAATCATCCACTTGCCGGAAACGACCTGCACTTTACAGGTTATGTAATAAATGTAAGAGAAGCTTCTCAAGAAGAAATTAGTCATGGGCACGTTCATGGCCAAGGTGGGCATCATCATTAATTAATTTAAACTTTTAAAAATTCTGAGTGTTATTTGCTCTATTAACCAATATTAAAAAACCATGGAGGTAAAAGCCGGAGAACTTCTCAAAAATATTTATTATCCTTCTGACCTTAGGAAGCTTAATGTTGCTGACCTTCCTCAAGTTTCAAAAGAATTAAGAGATTATATTATTGACGTTGTTTCTGTAAAAGGAGGTCATTTTGGAGCCAGCCTTGGCGTAGTAGAACTAACCGTTGCCTTGCATTATATTTTTAATACTCCAACCGATCAATTGGTTTGGGATGTGGGGCATCAAGCTTATGGCCACAAAATACTTACCGGAAGAAGAGAAAATTTTTATACCAACAGAATTTATGGCGGTCTTTCTGGTTTCCCCAAAAGATCCGAAAGCGAATACGATACCTTTGGTGTAGGCCACTCGTCTACCTCAATTTCTGCTGCACTTGGGATGGCAGTAGCAAACCACCATAAAAATGACAAAAGACAACACGTAGCAATAATTGGCGACGGTGCCATGACAGCAGGTATGGCTTTTGAAGGATTAAACCATGCAGGGGTTGAACACAGCAATTTATTGGTTGTGCTCAACGACAATTGCATGTCTATAGACCCCAATGTTGGCGCCTTAAAAGAATACTTAACTGATATTACCACCTCTCATACCTACAACAAAATGAGAGACGATGTATGGAAACTTCTTGGAAAAATAAGCAAGTTTGGCCCCAATGCACAAGCCATTGCTAGCAAACTAGAAAATTCTGTAAAATCGGCATTGCTCAAACAAAGTAATCTTTTTGAATCCTTTAAATTTAGGTACTTTGGCCCTGTTGATGGCCACGATGTAGAACGTTTAGCAAAAGTTCTGGAAGATTTAAAAGATATACCCGGTCCTAAAATTCTACACATTCTTACCAGAAAAGGAAAAGGATACGAATTTTCAGAAAACGGAAATCAAACCGTGTGGCACGCTCCCGGTATTTTTAACAAAGAAACCGGCGAAATTATTAAGGTTACACCTGCATCGCCACAATCGCCAAAATACCAAGATGTTTTTGGACACACCATAGTTGAGTTGGCAGAGAAAAATCCTAAAATAATGGGTATTACTCCGGCCATGCCCAGCGGTTGTTCATTAAACATTATGATGAAAGCTATGCCAGACAGGGCTTTTGACGTGGGTATTGCAGAGCAGCACGCCGTAACTTTTTCTGCAGGTTTAGCTACCCAAGGAATGTTGCCTTTTTGTAATATCTATTCTTCGTTTATGCAACGTGCCTACGACCAAGTTGTGCATGATGTTGCCCTACAGAATTTAAACGTAGTTTTTTGTTTAGACAGAGGTGGACTTGCAGGTGCAGACGGACCAACACATCATGGGGCGTTTGACATAGCTTATTTTAGGTGCATCCCCAATATGGTGGTTTCGGCTCCAATGAACGAAGAAGAGTTAAGAAACTTAATGTATACTGCACAGCTCGAAAATAAAGGTCCATTTAGTATCCGCTATCCAAGAGGAAACGGTGTGATGATTAATTGGAAATTGCCGTTTAAAGAGATTACTGTTGGCAAAGGAAGAAAAATTAAAAGCGGAACTGATATTGCAATACTTTCGTTGGGCCATCCTGGAAATTTTGTAGTGGAGGCATGTGAACTATTAAAAGAAACCCACAGCATTGCACACTACGACATGAGATTTGCAAAACCATTAGACGAAGTATTGTTGCACGAAGTGTTTAGTAAGTTTGATAAAGTTATTACCATTGAAGATGGTTGTATACAAGGTGGAATGGGAAGTGCAGTATTAGAGTTTATGGCAGACAACGGTTATTCGGCAAGGGTAAAACGTTTAGGAATTCCGGATAAATTTATTGAGCACGGAGAGCAAAAAGAGCTCTGGCAAGAATGTGGATTTGATACCAACGCCATTGTGGAAACCGTTAAAGAAATGGTGGCAAAAAAAAATCAATCTTTGGTGGGATAAGTAAATAAAGTTTCAAATAAAATTAGATGTTGTACATTTTGAACGCTGCTTAAATACAATTGAAAAAGCATACGAATTGCTTAAACAAACTGATAAAAGTGAAATTTATTTTGATTTATATCGTTCGGCTTGTGTAAAAGAATTTGAATTAATTTTGGAGCAAAGTGGAAAACTCCTTAGAAAAATATTGAAACCTTACTTTGATTCAACCCTCACTGTTGACAGGCTTACGTTTAAAGATGTGTTTAGAAATGCTGTTTTAAGAGGAATAATTTCTGATACAGAATGTGAAAGATGGCTTAAATACAGAGACATAAGAAATAGTTCTGCACATGATTATGGAGCTAATTTTGCAGAAGAAATAATCACAATTTTAGAGAGTTTTATTAAGGATGCGAAAAGTATTGTAGGTTCTATTCAGAAAGAAAATTACCGACATGTTGATTAGACCAAAAGACAAAGAAAATTTAATTCAAATATTCTCTGAAGCCAACATTCCATTTGAGGTTTGGGCTTATGGCAGTAGAGTTAATGGAACAGCCCACAGCGGTAGCGATTTAGATTTGGTAATTCGTGAAAAAGAAGGAAATCAAATACACGCTGAACTTTTTTCTTTTCTCTACAACAAAATCAAAGACAGTAACATTCCAATCTTGATTGAATTGAGAGATTGGACAAAAATTCCTGATAGTTTTAAAATAAATATCCAAAATAAACACGAAGTGTTGTATAGCAACATTGAGTAGCAAAGATCTTTAAACCCAATTTTAAATTTATTTTCTATTCCTATTTTTTACCCAAGCATTGCCAAATAAGTTAATCACAGTAATACTTTTTGCTAATAAAATGGAAAATTCATATTTTACCTTGTAAGTTTTTATCATACTTTTAGTAAAAAAAATAAATTAACATATATTTTTTATTCACGAAACATTTTAATTTATTTGTATATAATTCCACCTAAATAAAATCCATTGAAAAAAATCAAAACTTTAGCAATTACTGTCTTCTTTTTTGTAGGCTTAAACAACATGTTGGCTGATACAAAACAAGACACTTCATCTATTTGGAAAAAAAAATGCGATGATTTTGGCGAATGCAAACTGCAATTTGTAGAGAATTTTAAAGACAATTCACACAAATGGCCATTGGTAAGCGACCCAGAGCAAGGTATAGCAGAACTTATGCCTGGAGGAGGCTTGCATTTTCAAACCAAGAAAAAAATAGATTTTGCTCAATGGATAAAACTAGAAGTAGACCAATACGAAGATTTTTCAATTGAAGCCGATATAAAGTTTAATGGTGGCAGCAGCGAAGGTTTTTATGGAATAATATATGGCGTAAAAGATTGGGACAACTATCATTTCTTTTGCATTAACTCATCTGGCTATTACAATTATGGTGTAAGGTACGAAGGGTTGAATGCAATTTTTAGTGGAAATTTATTTTCAAGTGCAATAATTAAAGGAAAAAATATAAATAAATTAAAGATAAAAAAGAGTGGAAAAAAAGCAATTTTAAGTGTAAATGGAGAAATATTAGATAATTTTAATTATCGCCCAATTGCCGGAAAAAGAACTGGATTTGTTGTGTTCGAAAGCAAAATTGATTTGCAGTGCACTAATTTTGTTTACCAAAGAGACAATAACAACG
>CAIMMJ010000211.1 GCA_903842515.1 uncultured Bacteroidota bacterium
AAAGAAATAATTATTCTTTAGACGATTTAAAAAGAATGTGGATGGGAAATATTCAGCACCGTAGCATTTTTATATCGGCAATTAAAAAAGAAAACTGGGAAGAATTAAAAAGAGTTATTTACGATATTGTTCTTGAAATTCACAAAACTCGATATCCAAATTACTTAAGCCCTAGCGAAGAAGAACTTGTTTTTATCTAATTTTTAAAATGAAAAAAGTACTTATAATAAATGGACCAAACCTGAATTTATTGGGGAAGCGTGAACCTGAAATTTATGGGAACAAAACTTTTGAAGAATATTTGATAGAATTAAAAAAATATTTTCCTGAAACTGAAATAAATTATTTTCATTCGAATATAGAAGGCGAGATTATAAATAAATTGCATCAAGCTGACGAAATTTTTGATGGCATCATTTTAAATGCAGGAGGTTATACACATACTTCAGTTTCTATTGCCGATGCTGTTGCAGCTATTACTGCGCCGGTTGTAGAGGTTCATATTTCTAATATTTTAGCACGAGAAGAGTTCAGAAGTATATCATTAATTGCAGCCAATTGCGTAGGATGTATTTCCGGTTTCGGATTAACGTCTTACAGATTGGCGTTGGATTATTTTAGGTAATAAGTTATTCTTTTTGGAGGCTACCTTTTTTATACTTTGCTTTAGAAATTAACTTTCCTTTTTTATCAAATTTTTCGGCTAATCCATTTAACTGTCCATTAGAATAATATTGTTTGCTCCATATTGTTCCTATGTCATGGTACATAATTTTAGGACCATCCAAAATTCCTTTTTTGTAATTCAACTCTTGAAAATTTCCTCCCGCTTCGTAATAAAATATCCATTTCCCATCTTTTTCACCGTCCTTGTAATTTCCCTCTTCTTTTAATTTACCACTAGAAAACCATTTTGTAGAAACGCCTTCAGGTTTTTGATTTTTGTAAGTTTCAACAGCACTTTGCTTTCCATCTTCGTACCAAAAATTCCATTGTTTATTTTTTATTCCTTTTTCATAGTAGCCCGTATAACTCTGTTTTCCATTGGAGTGCCAAGCTTTCCACTCGCCTTGCATCAATCCATTTTCGTACAAGCCAATGTCCTTTTTTTCGCCATTTTCGTACCACGATATTTGTTCACCATTCTCTTTGTTCTCGGAGTAATTAATTTCTTGCATCTTTTTTCCCGATTCAAAATAGTTCATCCATTTACCGTTTTTTTTCCCATTTTCATATCTTCCTTCTTTCCAAATTTTTCCAGATTGATAATAATGTGTCCAAGTTGAATCTTCTTTCCCTTGTTTAAAAAAACCTTCGTAATCGAGCTTACCACTGGGGAAATAAAATTTCCATTTACCTTCTTGAACCTCATTTAAAAGTGCTCCTTCCATTTCTGGTGAACCATTTTTATGGTACCATTTCCAATTCCCCGTTTTTTTGTTGTCTATAAAATTTCCTTCTCTTACCAACTTATCGTTGAGCCAATATTTTGCAACACCATTTTTTTTCCCCGCCTTAAATAGTACTTCCGACTCTTTTTGTCCAGTAAGATTGTAATTCAACGAAATTCCATCTGCCAATCCATTTTGATAATTTGTTTCGGAAATTAATTTGCCATTGGCTGTAAATTCTTTTAAAACTCCGTTTCCATTTTTTAATAATTGTAGTCCTTTGTTGTCTCTATAATCAAGTATATATTCTAATGAATCTTTAAAATTGATTGTTTTATGCAACATTCCATTGTCAAAATAAAAATTCCACAAGCCATTTTTTTCACCTTTTAAAAAACTTCCTTCGCTGGCTTTTTTGCCATTCAAATGCCAAGAATTAAATGTTCCTTCCAAAACATTTTCTACAAAAGTACCTTCAGAAATTTTGCCTCCACTTTCTCCATAATAAATCCATTCTCCATGTTTTCTGCCCAATTTATAATTTTCTTGAGATTTAATTTTTCCATCTTCAAAATAAAAAATCCAAGTGCTATCTGGAATATTATTTTTAAAATAATTTTTAGATGCTAAAATTCCGGAATCATAGTAATTGGTAACAGCGCCGTATTTCCTTCCTAAATAATAGTTTTCTTCCGACTTTAGTTTACCGTCTTTGTACCATAATTTCCAAACACCAATTTCTTTTCCATTCTCATAATTTCCCTCTTTTGATTTTATTCCGTTTTCGTGATAATAGGTTGATAATCCATGTTGCATGCCATTTTTGTAATTTTCCAATAACTTTAGTTTTCCGTTCGAATATCTCTCTTCTCTTGGCTGCGAAAATGTTACTTGAACTAAGAGAACAAGAATATAAAAAATAAAATATTTTTTCATTTAGTATTTAAATTTTCAATGATAGATGGCAATGTTCTTACTAATGCTATTTCTTTCCATTTTTTTCGGGCTTCTTCTACTGGCGATCCTAAATAAACCTTCCCTCCTTCAATTGATTTAGAAAGTCCAGATTGCCCTAAAACAATAGCTCCTTTGCCAATAGTTAAATCTTTTTGTACACCAACTTGTCCCCACAAAATTACGTCGTCTTCAATTTTTACAACTCCTGCAATTCCTACCTGTGCGGCAAATAAACAACGTTCGCCAATGTGTGTATCGTGACCAACATGTACCTGATTGTCAAACTTAGATCCTTTTCCAATACTAGTATTTCCAGAAACCCCTTTATCTATGGTGCAACAAGCGCCTATTTCTACATCATCTGCAATAATTACTTTACCACAACTGTACATTTTATCATAACCTGAATCTTTTTTCTTAAAATAAAATGCTTCTGAACCAACTACTGTGTTGGCATGAATTACAACGTTATTGCCAATTTCGCAATGGTTATAGATTGTAACATTTGAATGGAGGATACAATTTTTTCCGATGATTGAATTTTCACCTATAAAAACACCCGGTTGCAAAATTGTTCCTTCACCAATTTGTGCAGAAGGATGTATAAAAACATGCTGAGGATTAAATGGCCTGAACTTTTTACACAAAAAATTATAATCGTCAAACGGAGATTCCGATACAATTAGATTTTTACCTTCAGGGCAATCCACTTCTTTGTTTATGATTATGGTAGTTGCGGCAGAGTTTAAAGCTTTTTCGTAATATTTTGGATGATCCACAAAGGTAATGTCTCCGTGTTCTACCATGTGAATTTCGTTTATACCCACAACTAAATTACTTGAACTGCCAACAAATTTTTTGTTTAGCATCTCAGCAATTTCTGTTATCAAAAATGATTTAGGAAATTTCATTTATTAGATTTTTCACAAAAATAGTATTTAAAATTAGCAGGTTTTATTTTAAATTGTCAAAAATGAAAAAAGTTTTAATAAATAGATATCATGTTGTTTTGCTAAGGCAAACACTAAAAAGATATAAATTCACATCTTTTAATCTAATCAAACAAAATGCAAGCTTTGTTACTCTAAATAAATTTCTAATTTTGGTACTTGCATTTTTAAACACTACCCTATCTAAATGAAAAAAACACTTCAATTACTTGGCTTAATTTTAGCTTTTAGTATTACCTCTTTTGCACAAATTGTAACTCCTGTTAAATGGAAATTCTCTTCCAAAAAAATTGCAAACAATCAGTTTGAGTTAATCTTTACAGCCAATATAGACAAAGGCTGGCACGTATATTCTCAATATTTAGAAAGCGATAATGGACCTGTTGCTACTAGTTTTACTTTCGAAAAAAATGCATATTATAAGTTGGACGGAAAAACAACAGAATCTAAATCGAAAAAAGAATACGATGCTAATTTTGAGATGAATGTAAATTATTTTGAAACGAAAGCAGAGTTTTTTCAGAAAGTAGTATTATTAAAAGAAGGTAAACAAACAATAAAAGGAAGTTTACAATACATGTGTTGCGAAGAAGGGCGTTGCTTGCCCCCCACCGATGTAGATTTTTCTTTTGAGCTGGAAGGTTCTGCCATTACTAATGAAGAAGTTAAGGTAAACACAGAAATAATACCTCAAAAAAACACAAATGATTCTTCAAATATAGTTAGCAAAGAAAACACCCAAGAAAGTAATTTAGAAACTACCTCCACAGAAAAAGTTCAAGCACAAGAAGAAAAAACCGAAGAAAAAAAAGGAAGTTGGGGAATTTTTATCGCTGGATTTTTGGGTGGATTATTGGCACTACTAACGCCATGTGTATTTCCGATGATTCCATTAACCGTTAGTTTTTTTACCAAACAAAGTAAAAACAGAAGGGTAGGAATTATTAATGCACTAATTTATTCGTTTTCCATTATTGGAATTTACGTTTCTCTAGGTTTAATTATTACACTTTCTTTGGGGCCAGATGCCCTAAATGCTCTGGCAAGCGATGGAATTATGAACATGATTTTCTTTGTAATTTTTATGGTTTTTGCAGCATCTTTTTTAGGAGCATTTGAAATTACATTGCCAAGTTCATGGGTAAACAAAGCCGACCAATCCTCTGAAAAAGGAGGTTTGTTAGGTATATTTTTTATGGCATTTACCTTGTCTTTGGTTTCTTTTTCTTGCACCGGACCAATAATAGGTAGTCTTTTGGTGCAAGCAGCAGTTGGAGGAAATGTAATAAATCCTGCCATTGGGATGTTGGGTTTTTCTACTGCATTGGCATTGCCATTTGGCTTATTTGCTGCTTTTCCGGGATGGTTAAATTCATTGCCTAAATCGGGTGGATGGCTAAATTCCGTTAAAGTAATTTTAGGTTTTTTAGAGCTTGCCCTTGGTTTAAAATTTTTCTCTAATGTTGATTTAGCTTACCATTGGGGAATTATGACAAGAGAAGTTTTTATTGCGTTGTGGATTGTTATTTTCCTGTTGATGGGACTTTATCTTTTAGGAAAATTTAAACTGTCTCACGATAGCGATACAAAGTTCGTTACGGTGCCAAGGTTACTTTTTTCTATTGTAACTTTTGCATTTGTGGTGTATTTAATTCCAGGAATGTGGGGAGCTCCGCTCAAAATCATTAGCGGATTTCCACCTCCTACTTTTTACAACGAAGGATGGAGTTTGAGCACTGGAGGAGAAATGGCAGCAAAAGAAGGCAAATCTGTAAAAGGAATAGATTCTGACCACTGCCCACACAATTTAAATTGTTTTCACGACTACAATTTGGCGCTTAATTACTCCAAAGAAATTGGCAAACCTTTATTGGTAGACTTTACAGGTTGGAGCTGCGTTAATTGCAGAAAAATGGAAGACAAAGTTTGGGTGGACCCCGAAGTTTTAAAACGTCTTCGTCAGGATTATGTGTTAGTTTCTTTGTATGTAGACGATAAAAAAGAATTGCCCGAAAACGAAAAAGGAGTATCAAAAACTACAGGTAATAAAATAAAAACCATTGGAAACAAATGGAGCGATTTACAAACCGAAAGGTACCAAACCAACACACAACCCTTTTACGTATTATTAGACAACAACGAAGAATTATTAAATAAACCCAAAGGCTACGACCCCAGCATAGAAAATTTTATTAGGTTTTTAGACGAAGGACTAAAAGAGTTTTCTACCAGAAAAAAATAAAACTATGAGTGTATTTAATATCAACAACAGAAATATCTACCCGGGAGAGTCGGTTGAACATGTTTTAAATACCTATCAATTACCTTCTAGAACAAAATTAGACATACCTGTTTTTATTTATCGTTCCCGCAATCCCGGACCAGTGGTGTTGTTTCAGGCAGGTATGCATGGCGACGAAATAAACGGGATTGAATCTTTACGTTTTTTATTGAAAAAAGAAGAAATAAAAAAACCGTTCAAAGGAACCATCATCATTATTCCAATTGTAAACGTAATTTCATTTTTGTTAAATACAAGAGAATTACCCGACGAAAAAGATTTAAACAGATGTTTCCCAGGCAGCAGAAAAGGCTCTTTTGGTAGCCGAATTGCGTATGATATTATGCAGCAAATTGTTCCAATTATTGATTACGGCGTTGACTTTCATACAGGCGGTGCAAAAATTAACAATTACCCACAATTGCGCTGTGTATTTGAAAATGAAGTGAATGTGCAATTGGCAAAAAGTTTTGCTGCACCCTTTATTTTAGATGCACCCTACAGAGATAAATCATTAAGAAAAGAGGCATATAAAAAAGGCAAATCAATATTGGTTTACGAGGGTGGTGAATCTATGCGATTTAATAAATTGGCCATAAACGAAGGCATTAATGGAAGCATGAGATTACTTAATTCATTGGGTATGACGGAGTGCGACGTACATCCAAACGAACCTATATTCTTAAAAAGTTCTGCGTGGGCAAGGGCAAAAACTTCAGGTTTATTTAGAACCACCAAAAAATACGGAACATTTATAGAAAAAAACGAAACCATAGGATTAATTAGCGACCCTTATGGAGAAAATGAATCTCCAATAATTGCGCCATCAGATGGATTTTTAATTGGTATAAACAACCAGCCTGTAATTAACGAAGGAGATGCTTTAATGCATATTGGGTTGGAGTAATAAGTTTTAGAAAACAAATTATTACCATCAACTTCACAAATAAAGCCTAAGTATAGGAACTCTTGTTTTGATAAATTTTATTTTAAAAAATTTCTCCCAAAAAAAATTATAGCTATAAATGTGGAGCAACAAAAAATAGTAGTTAAAATATAAAATTTTTCTATATTTGATTATCTCAATAATTAATGGAAAAACTTCCCTCTAAAATAATTTTGTATGTCTGTTGTTTGCCTACTCTAAAGTATGCGTTTAAGCAAAAGAGCCATTTGTTTTTGATTTTTTTTATTGCATTATCTCTGCCTTTCTCCCACAAAACATTTGCGCAAGGCGAAGCAAATATTTGGTATTTTGGTAGTAATGCTGGTTTAGATTTTAATGGTGGGCCACCGATAGCACTTACAAATGGTTCACTCTCCACAGGGGAAGGTTGTGCTTCAATTTCTAATTCTGTTGGATCTCTTCTGTTTTATACTGATGGAATTACCGTTTGGAATAGAAATCATTTTGCAATGCCAAATGGGACTGGTCTTTTGGGAGACCCTTCTGCAACCCAATCTGGAATAATTGTTCCCAAACCAGGTAGCCAAAATATTTATTATGTATTTACCGTTGCTGCTACTGGTTTTTCTGATGGTTTGCGCTACTCAGAAGTGGATATGAATTTAGATGGAGGATTAGGTGATGTTACAGAAATAAAAAACATTGCACTTGCAACGCCTGTAACAGAAAAAATAACTGCAGTAAAAAAAGCAAATGGAATTGATTTTTGGGTAATTGCACATGACTTTTCTACCACAGCATTTTTGGTTTATTCCATAACAAGTGCAGGCGTTAATAACGCCCCAGTTATAAGTAATGCAGGCTCTGTAGATAATCTTTATGGAATTGGCTATTTAAAAGCTTCTACGGATGGGAGCAGACTTGTGCAAGCCATTGATTTTATTAATATAGTTGATGTGCTTAATTTTAATAATTTATCGGGTGTTGTTACAAGTGATTTTTCATTTTCTCCTCCTTCTAATGGAATAGGAGGAGCTTACGGAGTTGAATTTTCTCCTGATAGACAAAGACTTTATGTAGGTGTAGAAGGATCACTTAATATATATCAATATAATTTGAGTTTGGGAACCCCTTCAGCCATAATAAATTCTGAAACAATAATTGGAACTTGTTCTTCAGGTATTACAGCAGGTGCCTTGCAAATTGCGCCTGATGGAAAAATTTATATTGTAAAATTAGAGGATCAAAGTTTAGCTTGTATTAGTAATCCTGATGCATTAGGAAATGCATGTGGCTTTGTTGATAATGCAATCGATCTGACTGTGTTAAATTCGGGATTTGGTCTGCCAAATTTTATTCAAACTATTTTCCAAGCTCCCTCCATCATTTCTAATAATCTATGTTTTGGAGATACTACCTTCTTTTCTCTCTCCTCAGTAACTGAAATAGATTCTGTTCGTTGGAACTTCAACGACCCTGCCTCTGGCATTTTAAATTCATCTACTCTTTTATCCCCTTATCACATTTTTTCTGACCCCGGAACTTACAATGTTTCTGTAATTATTAATTCAGGAACATTAGTAGATACACTTACCATTACTACAATTATTTTAAGTTTACCTAATGTTTCGTTTGGAAATGATACCTCTTTTTGCTTTGGCACCACTCTTACACTAAATCCTGGAGCTGGATACTCAAGTTATGTTTGGCAAGATTCAAGCACAAATCAAACATTTACCGTATCTAACTCCGGAAACTATTTTGTATCTGTTCAAAATTATTGCGGAACTAGTAGTGACACCATTCAAATTTCGCAGTTGCCAAATCCAGTTGTTACTGTTAATCTCCCAACAATTTGTGTAGGACAAGAAGCCACACTTACAGCAAGTGGTGCTACAACATATTCGTGGATCAACGGACCTACTCAAAGTTCATTTGTTGTTTCTCCTACAAGCACCACTAGCTATTTCGTAATTGGAGCTGATTCTAATGGCTGCATAGATACTGTTGTTTCTATCGTTACGGTATATCCATTGCCCGCAGCACCTTTAGCTACATGTAATTCTCCCATTTGTGCAGGAGATACTATCAGCCTCTTAGCTTCTGATGCAAATAACACAAGCTATTTTTGGTTTGGTCCAAATAGTTTTACAAGCACCACAAAAAATACAACTATTTTTGATGCCACAGCAACAATGTCTGGGGTGTATTCTTTGTTTGTAAAAGACAACAACACAGGTTGCAGAAGTGATACTTCAACCACGAGTTTTCTTGTAAATAGTGCTCCATCCATAACAGATCTTTCTGCTACAAGGCAATTGTGCAAAAAAGATACCTTGCAATTGTCAACCAGCACAATAGCCGCTAGCTACCTGTGGAAAGGACCAAATTCCTTTAGCTCAACTCTCCAAAACCCAGTTATTCTTAATGCTAACGATAGTATAGTTGGAATTTTTACTTTAATAGTAAGCAACTCAAATTCTTGCACATCACAAGATACCATATCTGTTTTTATTGATTGTGATAACATTACGGAAATAGTTGTTCCAAATGTTTTTACTCCAAATGGTGATGGCGAAAATCAATTGTTTAAGATTAATAATACGGCATATTTAAAGGAAATACAAGTAGATATTTATGATAGATGGGGTTTAAAAGTGTATTCTTGGAACAAACTAAACGATGCCTGGGATGGCAAAACCCGCAGCGGTTTAGAGTGCCCTGATGGAACTTATTTCTACCTAATAAACGCAAGCACTTTGCGAGGAAAAACTATTTCTCAAAAAGGCTACTTAAGTTTATTTAGGTAAAGTTTTTTTTAAAATTTTTCTTAATAGAGTCAAATATTACTTAGTATTTTTTACTCCTGTGTTCGTATTTCTTGTTTCCTTTAGTAGGAGTTAAGTTTAAGAACAAGCAATTGCGTCAAAGGAAAATGCTTTTTTTTGGGGCTCAATCTGAGCGGTGATTGTTCTCCAAATTTCATTTCTTCTTTTGTGAAACATTGCAGTCTCCTCATCGACGAATTGGATAAACCTACAACACAATAAATAGTGGAGTAAAAAAACTTTCTTACTCAACCAAACACAATTTTTTTTAACTTTGCATCAATCAATTCATTATGCCATCTACTAAATATATTTTTGTTACGGGGGGAGTTACTTCATCATTGGGGAAAGGTATTATTTCTGCATCATTGGCCAAGTTATTGCAAAGCAGAGGATACAAAGTTACCATTCAAAAACTCGATCCTTACATCAATATTGACCCGGGAACACTAAACCCTTATGAACATGGCGAATGTTTTGTTACCGACGACGGTGCTGAAACAGATTTAGATTTAGGCCATTACGAACGTTTTTTAAACGTCCCTACTTCTAGGGCAAACAACATCACTACCGGAAAAATTTATCAATCGGTTATTGACAAAGAAAGACAAGGAATATTTTTAGGGAAAACAGTTCAAGTAATACCTCACATAACAGATGAAATAAAATACAGAATTAGATTGCTGGCAAAAGAAGGTGATTTTGATTTTGTGATAACGGAAATTGGAGGTACGGTTGGTGACATAGAATCGCTTCCATTTATTGAAGCTGTGCGACAAATGAAATGGGAATTGGGTACAAGTGCTTTAGTAATTCATTTAACCTTAATTCCGTTTTTATCTGCAGCAGGAGAGCTTAAAACAAAACCTACGCAACACAGCGTAAAAATGCTATTGGAATATGGCGTTCAGCCTGATATTTTGGTGTGCAGAACAGAACATCATTTGTCTAAAGAGTTGAGAAGAAAAATTGCTTTGTTTTGTAACGTAAGCCCAAGCGCCGTTATAGAATCTATTGATGCAAGTTCTATTTATGATGTTCCCTTGCTGATGAGAGAAGAAAAATTAGACGAGGTTGTTTTAGAAAAACTAAAAATTGAAAATGCAAAACCTTCTAATATTAATGACTGGGAAAATTTTGTAACACGTTTAAAAAACCCTTCTCAAACAATTGATATTGGATTGGTAGGAAAATACATAGAATTAAAAGATAGTTACAAGTCAATTATTGAATCATTTATTCATGCTGGTGTAGTTAACAATTGTAAGGTAAATATTCAATGGATTCACAGCGAAGAACTTAATTCTGAGAATGTTTCGTCAAAATTAAAAAAACTACAAGGTGTATTGGTTGCTCCGGGCTTTGGCCACAGAGGAATTGAAGGAAAAATAACTGCCATAAAATTTGTAAGAGAAAACAACATTCCTTTTTTGGGAATTTGCTTGGGAATGCAATGTGCGGTTATAGAATTTGCAAGAAATGTGTTGGGGCACAAAGGTGCAAATTCTACCGAAATGGATTCTGCAACAGCTTTTCCGGTGATAGATTTATTAGAAAGCCAAAAGAAGGTAAAAAACAAAGGAGGAACTATGCGGTTAGGAAGTTTTCCGTGCAGCATAACCCATGATTCATTGGCACACAAAATATACGACTCGGATGTAATAAAAGAAAGACACCGACACAGATTTGAATTCAACAACGACTTTTTATCTGAATTTGAATCGGCAGGCATGATTGCTTCTGGATTTAACTCCGAACAAGGATTGGTAGAAATTGTAGAACTAAACAATCATCCATGGTTTGTTGGTGTTCAATTTCATCCCGAGTATAAAAGCACCGTAGAAAAACCACATCCTTTGTTTGTGAGTTTTGTGGGTGCTGCCTTAAAACAACTCTCCACAAAAGAAAAACAAGCTATAGAAAATTAAATTCTACTCTACTTTTTTTCCTATATAAAAACAAAAACCCGAACCATTAATTGATTCGGGTTTTTTTATGCAATTGATTTTTATTTTATTTCATGATGCTAGCAGCCAAAAAATCTCTGTTTAACCTTGCAATGTTTGAAATAGAAATTTCTTTGGGACATTCTGCTTCGCAAGCACCAGTGTTGGTGCACGAACCAAAACCTTCTTCTTCCATGGTATTTACCATTGCCAATACCCTTTCGCTTCGCTCCGATTGACCTTGAGGGAGCAAGGCAAACTGAGAAACTTTTGCACTAACAAACAACATTGCCGAAGCATTTTTGCAAGCAGCTACGCAAGCGCCACAACCAATGCAGGCCGCAGCGTCCATAGATAAGTCAGCATCTTCTTTGTTTACTGGTGTTGAGTTTGCATCTTGTGCCTGACCAGTATTTACAGATATAAAACCACCTGCCTGAATAATGTTATCAAAAGAAGATCTATCAACAGATAAATCTCTAAGTACAGGAAATGAAGAGGCTCTCCAAGGTTCAATAGTAATTGTTTCGCCATCAGAAAAGTTTCTCATATATAACTGGCAAGTTGTGGTTGCTCTTTTAGGACCATGTGCTCTTCCGTTTATATACATGCTGCACATACCACAAATGCCTTCTCTACAATCGTGATCAAACACAACAGGTTCTTCACCTTTTCTTACTAACTCGTCATTTAATACATCCATCATTTCTAGAAAAGACATGTCGGAGTTTACATCAGAAATTTGATAGTCAACAAATTTACCGGCTGTATTTGTATTTTTTTGTCTCCAGATTTTTAGTGTAAATTTCATAATACAAATTTTTTTAATTTTTTACTTGTATGACCTCACAGCCAATTTAATGTTTTCGAATTTTAATTCTTCTTTGTGTAAAACTGGGTCAGCGTCAATGCCATTAAACTCCCAAGCAGCCACATAAGCATAATCGTTGTCGTTTCTTTTTGCTTCTCCTGCATCTTGGTATTCTGTTCTAAAGTGTCCTCCGCAAGATTCGTTTCTATTTAATGCATCTACCACCATCAATTCTCCCAACTCAATAAAATCAGCAACTCTACCTGCTTTGTCTAATTCAGGATTCATTTCATCTACTCCTCCCGGAACATTTACGTCGCTCCAGAACTCTTTGCGTATTTGCTTTATTAACTCTCTGGCTTTTTCTAGTCCTTCTTTGTCTCTTGCCATTCCGCAATAATCCCACATAACTTTTCCAAGTTCTTTGTGAAAATCGTCTACAGTTCTTTTTCCTTTTATGGAAATAAGCTTGTTGTATCTGTCTTTTACTTCGTTTTCAGCTTCTAAAAATGCAGGATGATCTGTAGAGATTGGCTTTGTAAATATTTCATCTGCCAAATAATTTCCAATGGTGTATGGCAATACAAAATAACCGTCGGCCAAGCCTTGCATCAATGCCGATGCACCTAGTCTGTTGGCACCATGGTCAGAAAAATTTGCTTCGCCAATAGCATATAAACCGGGAACAGTTGTCATTAAGTTATAATCTACCCACGTTCCTCCCATGGTATAATGCACCGCAGGATAAATTCTCATTGGCATTTCGTAAGGATTTTCGTTGGTAATGTGTTCGTACATGTCAAACAAATTTCCGTAACGAGCTTCCACTACAGATTTCCCTAATCTGTTGATTGCGTCGGCAAAGTCTAAGTAAACAGCTAAGCCCGATACACCCACTCCTCTTCCGTCGTCGCAAGCTTCTTTTGCGGCACGTGAAGCTATATCTCTAGGTGCTAAATTTCCAAAGGAAGGATATTTTCTTTCTAAGTAATAATCTCTGTCTTCTTCGGCAATATCTTGTGGACGTTTTTTACAATCTTCTTTTTTCTTTGGCACCCAAACTCTTCCATCGTTTCGTAATGATTCCGACATCAATGTCAGTTTAGATTGATAGGAGCCTGTTACAGGTACGCAAGTTGGATGTATTTGAGTAAAACAAGGATTTCCGAAAAATGCACCTTTTTTATATGCTTTCCAAGATGCAGTAACGTTTGAGCCCATTGCGTTGGTTGATAAGAAAAACACGTTTCCGTAACCTCCTGTGGCCAATACAACTGCATGGCCAAAGAACTTTTCTAATTTTCCATTTATTAAGTTTCTTGCAATTATGCCTCTAGCTTTTCCATCGATGTTTACAATTTCTACCATTTCGTGGCGAGTGTATTGTTTCACATTTCCCAAACCAACTTGTCTTTCCAAGGCAGAATATGCACCCAACAATAATTGCTGGCCTGTTTGCCCTCTTGCATAAAAAGTACGTGAAACCTGTGAGCCACCAAATGAGCGATTGTCTAGCAATCCTCCGTACTCTCTTGCAAAAGGAACGCCTTGTGCCACACATTGGTCAATGATGTCAACGCTTACTTCGGCAAGCCTATGAACGTTTGCTTCTCTGGCTCTAAAATCACCACCTTTTATGGTATCATAAAACAAACGATGAACACTGTCTCCGTCGTTTTTATAATTTTTTGCAGCATTTATACCGCCTTGTGCAGCAATTGAGTGAGCTCTTCTGGGGCTATCCTGAAAACAAAAAACTTTTACGTTGTAGCCCAATTCGCCTAATGTAGCAGCGGCCGAACCACCAGCTAATCCTGTGCCAATAACCAATACGTCGATTTTTCTTTTATTGGCAGGATTTACCAACTTAATACTTGACTTGTGTTTTGTCCATTTTTCTTCTAATGGACCTTCGGGAATTCTGGAATCTAGCATAACTTATATTTATAGAATTAAATTATTTGATAAAGAAAAAATACAACGGCATTATTGCAAATAAAGCTGGAACAATTATCGAAAATCCGTATCCAAGGGTTTTTATGATGGGCGAATATCGTTTGTGATTTATCCCCACAGTTTGAAAAGCACTTGCAAAGCCGTGCCATAAGTGAAACCCTATAGCAATTTGAGCTATCACATACAACAATACCAGTAGCGCTTCTTCTGAGAATTCTGTGGTAACCTCTTTGTATAAATCTTTTACGATTACTTGTCTTACTGTTCCATAAGAACTGGGTGCTACTTCTTCTAAATTTTGGGTGCTTAACGTTTTTCCTTCAGGAGAAATGTATTCAAAATAGGACATCATTGGCACTTCGCCAAACTTCATTTCGTACCAAAAATTTTGCATGTGCACTACAATAAAAACCAGGATAATTGTGCCTAAAATTCCCATGTTTCTAGAAGACCAAATACTGTTGGCTTTAGCATTGTTGTAGCCATAACTTACAGGCCTTGCTTTTTTATTTTTTATGGTTAAAGCCAAACTAGTAAAAACATGCAATAAAATAAGTGCATAATTTACGTAAGCCACTGTTTTAATTAGGGGATTAGTTGTCATGAACTTTGAATAAACATTAAATGCAAATCCACCGTCGTTTTTAAATAATTGTAGATTACCAATAAGGTGAACCACCAAAAATGTACATAAAAATAAACCAGAAATAGCCATCAATAGTTTTTTACCAATGGTTGAACTGAACAAGGGTTTAACAGAATACTTCATAATTTTTTAGAAATTTTGCTTTTTTTTAATCCCGCAAATTTACTATCAAAGTTTGTTAATGCAACCATAAACTCAATTTGATTGTATTTGGTTCAAAAATATACGCTATTTAGAATTAATATAAACAACATTAATCCTTCCCCAAATTAATACCTGCTCCTGCTTTGTGAAACTTTGTGCCTTCTTTGTGTATTTTGTGTAATAGCTTTAGCCATCAATCACTAATCCAATAAGGCGGATTAATAATCAATTATCAACTATCCATTATCAACTATCATATCCAGCAAAAATTCCTTTCATTAAAATATAATGAGAAAATAGTATTGAATTATTCTCACCTCATTTTAATCTCCAAAATGGTTCAAAAACAAAAACTTACTTATTGTGCCAAAATCTTCCTCTTTATACAAACACGGTAGTTTTATAATTTTTACACACTATTAAACTTTGGCTCAATTGTTGCCAAGACTTGGACTCGTTGCAAAAGAGAACGAGTAAATTTGATAAATAGTTAAAAACAAGCCATTTAGCCTTTGATTGAATTTACTAAAAGATTTTTGTTAGATTTGCACCGCTAAAAAAATATGGTAAAAAAAGCATTACGTATATTATTTTTCTTTGTTCTGTTGCTTACTATTGCGTTAAATAATGGTTATGCAAAAGGTAAAACAAAAAAGAAAAGCAAAGGCAAGTATGCTTCTAGGGGCTACTCAAAAAGATATTCAAAAAAGAAAAAAGCACCTGTAAAAGCAATTGCTTACAAAGACACCTTAGGAAATAAAAAAGTAATTTCTTCTGCACCAAGTATTTTAAATGAAAATATTTTTGGCGATGGTGATGTTTCCTTTTCTGAGCCAAACGACATTTATTTAGGCGATTCTGACTATGATGCTACTGGCCTAAACGATACCATAAATGTAAATCCTTTTAAAATTGACTTTTCATCTTTATTAGAAGATTCAGTATTTATAAAACTTCAAAGCGATTACGACTGCGATTACACACATCCTTTCAAAGGAAATGTTACATCAGGTTTTGGTCCCCGTTGGAGAAGACAACATTGCGGAATTGACATTGACCTAGAAACAGGCGATTCGGTAAGAAGTGCCTTTGAAGGAACGGTTAGAATTGCTAGAAAAAGTGCTTCTTTTGGAAACGTTGTGATGATTAGACATAAAAACGGTTTAGAAACAATTTATGCTCACCTTTCAAAATTAGAAGTTGTTCCTGGCCAGCATGTTGAGTCTGGCGATTTAATTGGTTTAGGCGGAAACACTGGTCATTCTTTTGGAAGTCATTTGCATTTTGAAGTAAGATACAAAGGTTATCCTTTTGATCCTTCTAAAATTATTTCATTCGAAGATTTCTGTTTAAGTGCAAAAGAAATTATCATCACCAAAGAAACCTTTGATTATCTTAATAGAAAGAAAAATTTTGCTTCATCTAAAGGTGGCAGAACAAAATATTACAAAGTACGCAAGGGCGATAATTTATCTGTTATTGCCAAAAAACTTGGCACTACTACTGCTGTTCTTAAAAGATTAAACGGAATAAGCAATCCTAAATCTTTAAAAGCTGGCAAAGTATTAAAATACATTTAGTAGTCACTATTTAATTATACTCAAATGAAAAAGGTCTTATTCTTTTTTATTTTTATTTCTAGTTACTCATTTGCAAACAAAACGCTGTTCCATAAAAATTTTATTGAAACAGAGCATCTAATTGTTGTGGAAGAAAACGTTTGCGAAATTCAAGCAACACAAGCAAATTCTGAACCAAGTGTTCCACAAGAAAATTACTATGCTCCAATAGAGCAAACAAACCCCGAGAACTCTTGTGCTCTTGATTCTACTCAGGAGTATTTCAAAGGAAAAAGCTTAAGTTTAAATAGCGAAAGTCCGTGCAGCGCAGGCTCAAAAGATGCAGAGTTGTACCACGATCAAAATTTATTGTTTGGAATTGGTGGTTTTATACTTTCTTGGCCTGCCATAGTTGTTGCCGCAGTTTATGAACCTGAGCCAAATATAAAAGCTCCTGCTTTGTCTGGGAAAGAGATAACCAACAGTTTTGAGTACAGGCAATGTTATGCCTCCAAAGCAAAAAACAAAAACATTAAAGCTGCAGTTATTGGTGCGGTTTCTCAGTTGGGAGCCGTTGTAGTATTGTATGCTGGATTATTCTTGCTTTTTAGTGGTATCATCTAAACAAACTCTTTTGTTTTTTATTAATTTGAACTACCAATAGATTAAAAAAATAATTGGTTTTGTCTTTACTTTAATAAATGCTTATTATTGCCATCTTAATTAGATATAAACATGGCAGAAATTTCACAAACAAGCAACAAACACCCAAAAGGATTATACGTTTTGTTTATCACAGAAATGTGGGAAAGGTTCAGTTACTATGGAATGAGGGCAATCTTTGTTCTGTTTTTAACCAAAGCTTTACTTTACGACAAAGCATTAAGTAGCGAAATTTACGGTAGTTACACCGGTTTAGTATATTTAACTCCTCTTATTGGAGGCTATATGGCCGATAGGTATTGGGGGAACAGAAAATCTATCATCATTGGTGGAATTATGATGGCTATAGGACAGTTTTTTATGTTTATGGCCGGCTCTTTTTACGACACCATAGAAATAGCAGGTATTTTAATGATGGTGGGCTTAACGTCTTTAATTTTTGGAAATGGTTTTTTTAAGCCAAATATTTCTACCATGGTGGGGCAATTGTATGCTCCCGGAGACAAAAGAGTAGATTCTGCATTTACTATTTTTTACATGGGAATAAACCTTGGTGCATTTTTCTCGCCCTTAGTTTGTGGTTATTTGGGCGATACCGGAAATGCCGGAGATTTTAAATGGGGATTTTTGGCGGCATGTATAGGAATGATAGTAAGTTTAATTTTATTTATTGCCTTAAAAGATAAATACATTGTTACTCCCGATGGAAAAGCCATTGGTTCTGCTCCAAACAGCAAAAGAGAAACTGTAGATATTGATACAGTTGCAGAAGCAAAATCAGGATTTTCTTCTTCACAAATTTTTACTTGGCTTGCAGTAGAAGTAGTATTATTTAGTTTGTTCTTTTATTTGGGACAAGGAGTTATTGGCTCGTTTATATTTTCCTTGTCTATTGCTGCACCGGGCTTTATAATATCCGATAAAAGTTTAACCAAAATAGAAAGTCAAAGAATTTGGGTAATTTACATTGTTGCATTTTTTGTAATTTTCTTTTGGGCAGCCTTTGAGCAAGCAGGTGCTTCGCTCACCTTTTTTGCAGAAGAACAAACAGATAGAACGGTTTTTGGAAAAGAAATTCCAGCAAGTTATTTTCAATCTGTAAATGCTGTTGCCATTGTAATTTTTGCCGCAGTTTTTGTAGGTTTATGGGGATTTTTAGGAAAAAGAAACTTGGAACCAGCATCGCCTTACAAACAATCTATTGGTTTGTTTTTATTGGCATTGGGCTATTTAGTAATTGCCTACGGAGTAAAGGCATTGACCCGTCTACCAAAGTAAGTATGATGTGGTTGTTAGGATTGTATTTAATTCACACGTTTGGCGAGTTGTGTTTGTCGCCAATTGGACTTTCTATGGTGAATAAACTAGCACCCATAAAATTTGCTTCTCTACTGATGGGAGTTTGGTTTTTATCT
>CAIMMJ010000212.1 GCA_903842515.1 uncultured Bacteroidota bacterium
AATGGTCATTTTGCTTATTAACGAATCGATATCTATTGTTGTATGCAATGTTTGTGCATGTACACTAAGACTATAAATGGATAAAATAAAAGCTAATGTGTGCAGTAAAAACTTCATGCTACAGTTTTATAAATTTAATGTTGTCGATGTATATATTTCCATCTCCTTCGAGCTGAATAATAAACTGTTTTACCTTTTCGGTATCGAATTTTTTACCTTCAAAATCAAATTTAGAAAGCGGAATGGTAACAGAAGTCCATGATGTATCCGTAAATACTCCTGCTGCTAACTCTTCTCTAAATCCATAATAGCATTGCACCTCTGAGTAATCTTCAAAAGCAAATGCTACCGGTAAATTTTTAAACGAACCTTTCGCAGATTTTACTTGCATTTGTATGGCCGCAATTTTAGTGATGTCTAAAATATCTTTTGCCATCCAATTGTTCCATCCAAAACCAATACCTATCCATTTGCATCCACCCTCAATTTTATCCCACTTTACGTTAAGTGCTGATTTGCCCGAAAAAACATTTTTATTTTCTGATGTTAAGGTCACACATTGTTTTTCTGGCGATGCCCAAACAGATTTATCAAAGTCGTCGTAAAAAACATCTATTGCTTTAAACCCATTAATTTCGTTGGTATTTGCAGCAATTGTTTGGTCGTACAATTCTTTTTTTTGAACATTCAGAACCAACTTGCATGCACTGGCAAATGATACAACAAAAATAAAACCCAAATAATAAATTTTATTCATCAAGGTTCTAGAGGTTTTGAAGAGGTGAATATGAGGTAATCAATTTTTGAGCTGGCAAACCCATCGTTTGGATTTGCTAAATGCAGCATCGAAATTTTACCAATTTTGTTTGGATTACGCAGCCCATTTCCTTTTGGTGTTGCAGGAGCACCATTTACCAATGTAGTTATATCGGAATATTTTATAGAAATTAATTTCCATCCTTCCCAATTTACTTTAATTTCGTAATCGTATTCATCTTCGTTGTTGCTATTAAAAGTTCCATCAGCATTTTCATCTTCCTTAAATTGAAACAGAATTATAGATTGGTTAGTGTTGGGAACTCCGTAAACCATGCAATTAAAATAAACATTTTCTGGGTTTGTTTCCAGTGGTAGTGTAGGCGCTCCGCCATAGGCTGTAGCCGGATAATCTATCAATCCTATTAAATAATCCCAATTTACGGTGCCTGCCATCTTTAAGTATTTTGCTCCTTGTGGTGCCAAGCTGTCTGTTTTAACATTAAAATCCATGCTTGCCCCACTTTGAACAAATTTTGTCCACGTAGACTTTATGCCTGTTTCAAAATCTGCAATTACCAATCCTGCATTTACTTTGGGTTTAGCAACAGTTATGTTTAAACTAAAGGTATCTGTTACTTCTTTAATAGTTAGTTTAGCCAAACAAACTTCTTCCTTAAAAATTGGAAACTCTGTGGTTGAACCATTCCATACTGCATTGCTTACGCTTATTGTTCTGCCTTCGCCACTAATAATTTTTTTTGCTTTGCTTGTTTGTCCTTCAATGCTTATTTGCCAGTTTACAACTTTATTAAATGCGGCAGAAAAAATAACAGTTTGCCCCGCTTCAAAATCTACTGCTGCCCTGTCGGCCTTAAACTCTTGGAGGAATTTAAAAGTGCTGTAAATTTCATTAATGCTAGGCCCGTCAATTATTTCTTTGTCTTTGCGGCATCCTACAAACACAAAGATTAAAAGTGCCAATAACCCAAATTTATTTTTCATATTATAATGTAATACTATAAATTATTCCAAATTGTTTTATCTCAAAACTTGCATTGTTACCAAGTTTGTCTTGGTATTTGTTACTTTGATACAGTAAGGTTAAATGAGTGTTTACTCCAAAATTATATCTTATTCCACCTGCAAGTATTTGTTGATTTAAATTGTAATTAGCTATGTTAAAATAAGTAATTTCGTTATAAGTATTTCTATCTGCAGAAAATTCGTTTCCTTTTGTATTTTGACTTATATACCCACCCAACAAATCAAAGTTTTTAAATATTTCCCATCTAAATCCGCCATTTATTTGCATGGTCTCTAGCTTAATATTTTCGATAGATTCACTGCTGTTACGTTTTGTGTTTTGAATAGTTGTACCAAACTGAATGGAAATATGTTTAGAATGTTTTATTAGTTTGTTTATTGGCACAAATACATATGCTTTGTACACTTCAAACTTTTTTAATGCAAAAGAACCTTGTCCTCTTATTTCATTTAGGTTAAAGTATTCTGCATTTACTGCAATTTCGTTTTTTGTTTTAAACTGAACTCTGGCATATCCACCAATTCTATTGTTTGTGGCTATACCAAATGGCAATACATTATTAAATACTGTACTTATTGGCATCATGTTTTGAGTAACTGTTCTGTTGTAAATATTTTCGTTGCCAATTACATCAAACAAAGTTATGGGCCTGATATCTTGTGTATTGGTATATCTATTAAAAAAAGTTGGCAGGCCGTTGTAATTAACGTCTTTGCTTTGTGCACCAATGCTCCTGAAATCCGGACCAACATTTAAGTAACCGGCGGTGAATGTTACTTTCCATTTTGTGATGTAATATTTTGCGAAAGCATTTACAAAATAATCGCTTAGGTTTGGTGCTAAGGTATCTGCAGAAAAGTAATGCTTGCTTGTTCCTGCTTCTCCACCAAGTGAAATTAAGTTTCCGTTAATTTCTTTTTTAATTTTCCAATCAATGGTGCTTACGGTATTCTTAAATATATTGCTGTCTAAAATAGTTCCTTTTACATCAAAAACAGAATTAACGTTGTAAGCAATTTCAAAATATTTGCTTTGCACCACATTTACGCTACCGCCTGCCATTAATCGATCAGGAATGTTAGAAAAATTTGTAGCGTTTAGTCTTGTTATTAATCCACTAAAATTTAATTCTTTAATAATTTTAGAAAAGTTTAATCCAAAATCAACATTTGCGCCCTGCATTCGCCATGAGTTGTTTTTTGTATAAAATCTGTCGTAGCTCACAATGTTTCTTTGCAAATCAAAAATTGCAGGCAATGAATCAATTTGGTCGGCATGATGGTTATACAATGTAAAAGGAGTTTGCTTTAAATTAATATCTCCTAACTGATAACGCAATGCATTTGCTACAACTCCTTTCAGCCACAATTGTCTTACATCAAAAGAAACTCCCGAACCCCAAAATCCTCCAAATTCATTGCGAATTCTGAACATGCCCATAATTTCGGTGTTTTTATTGGGTTTAATCAAAAGTCCCATATCCATTATTGCATAGCCGCCATTGTTCTTTTTTACTGATACTGTATCTGGCAATGAATCGCTAACGCTTATTGTATTGGCGTTTAACAAGGATCTTGCTCCGCCCACAAAATTTATTTTTCTATCGTTTTGCCCGTAGAGTAAAACTGTGTTTAGAAGTATTAATATGGTAACTATTACTTTATTTATCATCTGAACCTATTCAATATTGTTTTTAATTATCTCCATCATTTTTATTAGAAAAAAACTTTTATTTCGAGCGTGCTTTCAAAACCATCGTATTTATCCTTGGCAAAACTTTTGTCTTTGTAATTCATCCATCGTTCTCTAAAAAATAATCCAACGCCTTTGCTTAATTGAATATCAAAGCCTGATGCAACACTAAATCCTTCTTGATTTTTTGGTCGCCTAGAAACTTCATCCGTTTGAGTTTGATAATTGGCAATAATTCTCTCGTAACTCAAATAATTTGTCCAAACTAATTTTGATGTTAGCTTTAGGTAAGATTCTATTTGATGGTAATAGGCTCTTAAAATAGCTTTCTCTGAAAATACTACCATTGGAGCAGCTTTTTGTTGAATAGAATTAAATGAACCCAGGTAAAATAGATACAATTCCTTTTTGAATAGAGTGGTTTTATATTTTGAATTAACCTCTACGGTATTAAAATATTTGGTGAACATTGGCTTGCCATTTACATCTAAATCTGTAATGTAAAGGCTTTCGAAAACCGACCTGTATATTTTATTCAAATTATTATATGGGCCAACGTTACTTGGGAAATCCCATCTGTAAAATCTAGAAAGTGCTAAATTATTAAATGCATGAGTGTAAGTAATTTTATCTGACAACTTCTCCAGCTCCATTGAATTTGAATAGCCAAGCGATGTTTTTAGTTTTCCAATGTCTAATTGAGAATTTAATTCAATTCCTTGTCTGTTGTTAGACAATTGTCCCATAGATAGCAGAGCACTGGAAACAGGAATTAATACAGGCTGCGTTTGTGAATTTGTAGTTTGTACCGTTTGTTCAATTGATGAATTCATAAACACCGAAGTATTATTAAAAACATTTGGACTCACTCTAAACAAGTGCAATTCTGTGTATACTTTGTTTTTTATTTTTGAGGATAATTTTATGGATATTGCTTCTCCCCATTTATTTTGTTCATTCATTATAAATCTTCTTCCGGCGCCTATTTCCGAATAAATTTTTACCTTTTTTATATGCAATACTTGCTCCACAGATAGCATGTTAAATCCAGTTTTTTGCTTAGATAAAGAATCTAAATAGGTTTCGTTGTTAAAAGTATTTATAGAAACAAAATTTTTTCCTTGCGAATATGCTTTCATCAATCTTCCGCCGCCAGAAGTGTTGGCTTTTGTATCAAATCCGCCATCAAACTGTGTTCGGCCATACATTCCGCTAAACGAAAAATCTAATGGAAGCTGAGCCCCTTCTACAATTAATCCGTGAAATGCTTGATTGCCCCATCTTTGATCTTGATTAATTGCGCCTGATCCATAAAAATCTGAATACCTGCCATCAATTTTTGATGTGTTGGGGTCCCAAGGATTTCTATCAAACAAACTGTATCTGTTGTTGCCCTTGCTTGTTTGAAAGGTAAATGGTGATAACGCAAACCAATTTATTCCTCCTGTTGTTACTGTAAAATTTCCATGGTTGGTAGAAAAATTTCCATGCAAATTAATACCCAAATTCAAACCTTTTACATTTTCTTTTTCGCCAATTCCTGTCATGGGTGTCCACAAAAACAAATCGCTGCCAAAAGATGAGTTGGCATTGGCATAGCCTTTTATATTTAAACTCAATTGTGGAATTTGACTGTCGTCGCCAATAAATAAATTGTTTTTGTTGGAGGCAATATTGCTGTATGAGTTGTTCATACTTCTGTAATTGCTCATAAATCTGTAATAACCGCCTACTTCAAAATTTTCGAGCGATTTAAGTTGCTTTTTAAAATTACTTCCAATTTTTTCGTTTTGTTGGTCGATGTCTAAAAAGTACAGCGAATCATTTTTTGATTTTTCGGCATTTCCATTCTGCTGAGCAAACACAAAGTTTGAACAGACCAAAAAGAGTAGGAGAGTATAGGGGATTCTCTTCATGTAAATTTCTTAGTCAAAATCTTTCATATCTGTGTATTTAAACTTAACAAACTTTGCTTGTTTGTCGCTGGCACTTCTGGGCAATACTTTAAATGGAATATTTGCATAAGCTATTTTACCGTTATTTTTTACCGTTACAAAAAGTCTATAATTTCCGGGGGTTTCTGGAGCCCTTAATTTTATGGTGCTACTGTTCATTTGGCTTTCAATTAATCCTTGAATTTCTTGAGCTTCTGCTTCTGCATCACCACCTGATTTTTTGTCGGTACTTTCTTCTAAAATTCTCCAATTAAATTTTACATTTTTGTTTTCTGCATCTTTGCTATTTAATACAGCTTCTGCTCTGTAAGTTTCTTCTGCTTTTAAACTAATATTTTCTGATGCTATTTTAGCATCCAGGCTAATTTTTGACAGAGAAGGAGCAGGGTTTTTAACTTTTTCTCCTTTAAACTTTTCTTCTAAGGCATCCACTGCTTCGGTTGGAAAATTATCTTTTGAAAAAAGTCCAAACCAAGTTTCTGTATACTCTTGTTTATTTCCCCAATAAAATGCGTAAGAGCCTAAACAATAATTTTTATTTGGTTCAATATAATTTTGGTAAGAGTTGTAATATAAATCACGTTTTTGGGAACTAGTTTGCTCAAGCGATACGTTCCATTCTGTTTGCGGTGCTTCCCAATATCCTCGTGGCCCCCATTCTGTAATCATATATGGTTTTTCCCATCCAAAATTTTTTATGTTTTTTGATACATTCCCAATATCACCATAAGTGTTTATTCCTAATATTTCTATATCTGGGCAACGTTCTTTTATATAGGCAACATCCATAGAATCTAAACCTGCTGTAACTGTTGATGTAGGATGATTGGGGTCTGCTTGGTGAATAAATTTTGCGATATCTTGAACTGCATTCCAAGCATTTGGATTTTTATAATCTAAATCTAATTCGTTACCAATTCCCCACATCAAAAGTGCAGGATGATTTTTATATCTTTCGATAATTGTTTTGTAATAGTTAAATTGCTTTTGAACCTTTTCGGAGTTATCGTAATCAAATCCTTGTCTTTCTTGATTCATCCAAAGGCCCAACATTACACTGATTCCTTTTTTTTGTGCTTCATCTAAAACAGATTCTGCATTTTCTACACCCCAAACCCTTACAGAATTTGCACCAATTTGCACCATCTTTTCGTAATTTCCTTCACCACCAACTCCTTTCACATAGTATGGAGCGCCATTCCTTATCAGTTGAAATCCAAGCTCTGTTTTTTCCACCTTAGTTTGAGCTAATAAGTGGTTAAAGGAAAAAATAAAAAACATTGCAATTGCAAAAAGCCTTAGCATTTTAATACCAATTAGAAATTGTGACTGCAATTAAATAAAAATTATTGTAAAAAATACAATAACTAAAAACTTATTTTTCATTTGTTCAAAAATTAATTGTTTTTTTACCTTCAAATCAATTAAGAAGTTTAAAGTTTTAATCAAAAAAAGTAAATTAAAAAGCAATAAAATTGTATGACAACATCCAATAATTTAGAACAAAAAACAAACTACAAAGCATTATTTTCATTGGTTACAGTATTTTTCTTTTGGGGATTTGTTGCAGCCAGTAACGATATTTTAATTCCGGTATTTAAAAAAGCTTTTGATTTAACTCAAGGCCAAAGTCAATTGGTATCGTTGGCTTTTTACATTGCCTACACAGTAGGTTCACTAATTTATATGGCAATATCTTATTTTTTAAAAGAAGACATAGTAAATAAAATTGGCTATAAGAACGGTCTTGCCTTAGGTTTGTTTATTTCTGCATTAGGAACATTGTTGTTTTATCCTGCTGCAAATACGGGTTCATTTCCCTTAATGCTCAGTGGATTGTTTACTGTGGCTCTTGGTTTTTCTTTACAGCAAACTGTGGCAAACCCTTTGGCAATTGCTTTAGGTTCGGTAAATACAGGCTCGCAAAGATTAACTCTTGCCGGGGGAATTAATAATTTGGGTACAACCATTGGACCTTTAATTGTGAGTTTTGCCATATTTGGAGTAAGCAGTAATACCTCCACAGAGATGAGTATTGAAAGTGTAAAAATTCCATATTTAATTCTTGGTTTAGCTTTTTTAATTGTTGCTGTATTGCTTAAATTTTCTTCTTTGCCCGATAAACCGGTTGTTATTGTTGAAACGAACAACCAAACAAATTCTTTAAAAAACTCTGCTCTGCACTATCCTCAGTTGGTATTAGGCATGATTGCTATTTTTGTTTATGTAGGAGTGGAAGTTTCTACTGCAAGCAATTTACCGGCATACATGGAAAAAAATCTTGGATTTTTAACCAAAGATGTTGCCCCCTACATTTCTTTGTATTGGGCCAGCTTAATGATTGGCAGATGGACGGGAGCAGTGGAAATTTTAAGCGAAAAGGTGAATGTTCAAAAGATTTTAAAATTTGTTTTGCCCTACCTAGCCTTTGGTGTTTTTTTAGTGGTGAATGCCATCGCAAAAAATAATTTATCTCCATTTTATGTTTATGGATTTATTATTTTGATATTAATTTTTGCAGATATAGTAAGCAAAGGTAATCCGGCTAGAATGTTAATGTTGTTTTCGCTAATAGGAATCATCGCCTTGTTTACGGGAATGGCAACAGATGGATTAATTAGTGTGTATGCTTTTACAAGTGTTGGATTGTTTTGCAGCACCTTATGGCCTTGCATTTTTACGTTGGCAATAAGTGGTCTTGGAAAGCACACCAGCCAGGGTAGCAGCTTTTTAATTATGATGATTATGGGTGGTGGAATTATAAGTTGGCTTCAGGGCTTTGTTGCGGATAAAACGAACATACATTTTAGCTATATTATAGGTATTATGTGTTTTGCTTACCTGGCATTATATGCGGTTATTGTAGCTAAAATTTTGAAGAAACAAGGGATAGATTTTAGTAAAAAAATAGAAGCAGGGCACTAAATAGTTGATCATCTAAAAGTTGTTTTGTAATTTTTTCAATTGGGTTTTGCCCAACTTTCTCAGCGAAGCTAAACCCATTCACTTCTTTATTCATAATGTAATTTTTTTTTAAAGGTATTCATGAGTTCGCTTCGCTAAGTTATTCATCATTAATTATATTCATTAAGGAATTCATGAGGTCGCTTCGCTGAGAGGTCTAGATACAAAAAGTAAACAAAATTCGTTAAGGAGGACAAGAAAAAAGGAATTCATCCCCCTCCGCCGCGGCGGACCCCCTTCGCAATCGCAAATCTACCGCACAAGGGGGACCGCTTTGGTTCTTGAGTTTTTTTATCATAAGAGATTCAATGTCTCAGCTTCCCAAAGGGGCTACTTGAAATCAAGTAGCAACATTTTGCTACACAAAAACAACCAGATAAAATGAGGCCGTTTTTCGCTCCGAAAAAATACCATGTTTTTAATTCTATTGAACTTTCAAGAATTTGATGCTATACTAAATAGTTTTTGCAAATTTACCCTCAGCAGAATATTTTTAGATGCAGCACTATTTGCAGATTTAGAAAAAATCTATTGCTATATTTTTCTTGCCAAATTGCAAATACTAAAGGTTGTTTGCTTTTTAATTTGTAACTACCGCATCTATCAACATTAAGTTATTATATGGGATTTTACTCGTTTAAAATTCTGAAAAAAATACTATTTTATAAGTCAAATGAAAACCCGGATTTCTGAAGTTTTTCAAATTTTTTTAAATCAAATTTATACAAGGCAGCAGGTCTATTTGCTTTTCCTTTTTCTGTTTTTTTTGTATCAATTAAAAGATTCATGGATAGAATTTTTTTTCTGAAATTTCTGGTATCAAACTTCGACTCCAGAATGGCCTCGTATAAATGTTGAATTTGCGTTAATGTAAAGCTCTGAGGCAACAGCTCAAATCCTATTGGCTGCCTTCTTGCTTTTTCCATAAAATTTTGTTTGGCATATTCAATTACTTCCTTGTGGTCGAAAGGAAGATTTGGCAATTCATTTACAGAAAACCACCTTGCTTCTTTTGCCCAAGAAGCTGCATTTATATTGTAATCTTCTACTTTTATTAAGGCATAATAGGCCACCGTTATAACCCTTCCAAAAGGGTGCCTTTTTACTTTTCCAAACGTATGGAATTGTTGCATAAAAATATTATCTAAACCGGTGAGGTCGTACAATACTCTTTTTGCTGCCAAGTCTAAATCTTCATCTAAATGCACCAAATCTCCGGGTAATGCCCAATTCCCTTTAAAAGGTTCTGCACCTCTATAAATTAATAAAACTTTTAAATCTTCTTCGTCAAATCCAAAAACAACATTGTCTACTGAAAATGCAGCATGAAAAAACTCTTTTAAAATATTTTTTTTTGCAGGTAATTTCAATTGTTGATTTAAATTCTGGGCTAAAATAGAAGAAAAATTCATAAGTGTTTTATTATAAAATTGGTTCTAATAAATGACATTGTTTGGCAAATAAACAAGGCCCAGAAATTTCTGAGCCTTGTTTAAAAAAAATTAATTTTTTCCTGCTTATTGTTTTAAGAATTTGGTATTTATTGTTCCATTTACGGAATTGGTTTGAAGGATATAAACTCCTTTATTCAAATTAGAAATGTCTATAGTATTGTTTTCAACTTTACTTGTAATTACTAACCTTCCCGTTAAATCTAAAATATTAAAAGTTGAATTGTTTTTTAAATTAACGCTGATGGTGTTGTTGGCAGGGTTTGGATAAATGGTAATTTCATTGGATTCAAATTGTTTATTTGTTCCAACAGTAATGTCAAAAATTGCTACATCATCAAAATAATAAATTTTTTCTCCGGCAACAGCACCTGTGGTTCCAAAATTAAAAAATATTGAAGCCATGTCGTAAGCAAACGAAGGGTTAAAAGCTGCAGTTCCTTGAGCCGGAGCATCAAAATCAAAAATTAATGTTTCCCAGTTGTTGGCAACAGTAGTTAAAGTTTGAGTTTCTACAG
>CAIMMJ010000213.1 GCA_903842515.1 uncultured Bacteroidota bacterium
AAAAAGGATTCACAGAAATAAATTTCGTTTCAAAAAAATTTCCGGGTGATGATCATTCAGAAAAATCGTGGAGCAAGAGGTTGTATATTCCTTTTGAGTTTTTGCTGAGGAAAGAAAAATAATTTACAAATTACCTGTTCTTCCGCCGTCTACCGGCATATTTGTTCCTGTAATATAGGATGCTGCCGGCGATGCAAAAAAAGCAACTGCAGCAGCAATTTCAGAAGGTTCAGCAAAGCGTTGCATAGGAATTTCATTTATCATTTCTTCCGTTACTGCATCAACAGAATGAGCGGTTTTTTGAGCTTTGTTTTCAATTATACTAGAGAGTCTTCCTGTAAGTGTTGCACCCGGCAAAACGTTGTTTACAGTTATTCCAAAAGGAGCTAATTCATTAGAAAGAGTTTTGCTCCAATTGGCAACAGCAGCTCTTATTGTGTTTGAAACGCCAAGCCCTTTGAGTGGTATTTTTACGGAGGTTGAAATGATGTTTATTATTCTTCCGTACTTACTTTCTTTCATTCCGGGAATTACTAAGCCAGCCAATAAATGATTGCACAGCAAATGATTGGAAAATGCTTTTCTAAACTCTTCGGCCTTTGCAGTATAAATTGGTCCTGCCGGAGGTCCCCCAGAATTATTTATCAAAATATTTACGGTATTGTTTTTTAAATACTCTCTTATTTTATTTTCTAAATCCTCAAGATTTTCAACATCCGCAATTATATAAGCGTGCTTGCCATTTCCTTTTAGTTCGCTTAAGGTTTGTTTTAAGTTTTCTTCGTTTCTTGCCAAAATTACCACATTGGCGTTTAATGAAGCCAATTCTATGGCACATGCTTTTCCTATTCCTTGGCTAGCTCCGTTTATGAGTGCAGTTTTATTGCTTAAATCTATGTTCATTTTATCCCAGTTGTTGTTGTAATTTTTTACTCATTCCTTTTACCACCTCAAGGTAAGAATGATTTATTAACTCGTAAATTTTTGTCAAGGGTAAACTTCCGTCAATGGTTATGGTGTTCCACATTTTTTTGTTCATGTGATAGCCAGGGGTTATAGAGGAATATTCTTCTCTTAATTCAATTGCTTTTTCTGGGTCGCATTTTGCATTTATTGTCATAGGGTCGGAATCTAATGAAACCAACAAAAACATTTTTCCTGCTACTTTAAAAACCAATACACCATCTCCAAACGGCATGGCTTCATCCGTTAGTTTTTTGTTTAAACAATAGTCTCTTATTTGCTCTAAATCTAGCATCAAAGAAACTTAGTTTGTGCTTTACTAATGGTGTTCATAGAGTTGAGTTTTAGAAAAACATTGGCCAAAACCCACACATCTAGTTCGCAATATTCCACAATTTTTTTAAGGTTATTTTCCTCGTAATACACTTTGCCAACCATAGACCCGTCTAGTTCTTTTTTAGAACTTTCTATGTTAAAAATGTTTGCCAACAAATCTAAAGAGGTGTAGTGTTTATAATCGCCAAACTTCCATAGTTCCATGGTATCGAGGTGTTTTATTTCCCAAGATTTTTTGTTTTGTAAGTCTAAAAGTTTTGGAATTTTTAATCCGTTAATAAGTAATCTTCTGCAGATGTAAGGGAAATCGAATTCTTTTCCGTTGTGTGCACAAAGCAAAGTTTCTGCATCAAAACCTTGAATAAGCTCTAATAGTTTTAACAATAAATTTTTTTCACTGCCGTCAAAAATACTTTTTATTCGCAATTCTTTCTGGCCTTTTTCTAAGGCAACATACCCAAAACTTATGCAAATAATTTTGCCAAATTCGGCATAAATTCCAGCACGTTGGTAGGTGCCGGACAAGCTTATTTCTCCTGCCTTGTAGGCAGAATCAAATTTTGCTTTTTGTTCCCATAATTTTTTTTGTTCCTCGCTTAATAATTCAAACTCTTTTTGCTGAGGTACAGTCTCTATGTCTAAAAAAATTACTTTGTTCAGTTCGGAATCTGATAGTGTCATAAAAATTAATTATGCACTAAAGATAATGGATTTTTGAGATTTTTATAAGATTCTAAATCCATTTTTATGGAGCCCACTAAAATTTTTGCTTCAGCTCTTATGGGAATGTGGTTTAAATCGTCGGTAACATATACTGCCAAGTCTTCTTCGTTTTTAAACACCCTACCTTTTTGAATTAATGGCCTAAATTTTAAGCAACGGATTTTGCCAAAAGCAGTTTTTATGGTTTCTTTTCCCACATACCTCATTTTCATTGGAAATATTTCGTTGTCCACGAAAGTTGGAATTTCAAATACTTGCCCTTTTTGTGCTGCAGAATAATCTATGTTTCTGGCAAAGTAAAAGGCAGATAGCATATCCTGAACCTGATTGGGCACAGAAAAAATTTTGCCTTCGCTGCTCACCGTATTTTGTGTGTGATTAAAATAATGGTTTTGGCTAATTTTATATCCACCTTCGTCCACCCTTCTAATAAATAATAAGGGAGAGTGATTGGTTTTATCTATGTACGTTTCGTACCTGTCTCTTACCTTAAAAAACATATCAAAGGTGCTGTTAGAATACCCTTTTCCCACGGCATGGTAAACATCTTTGTTTCCAATTTTTTTGTCTTCGTTTTGAATTTCAATTTCTGCATAACCGGCATCAATAAAACCATAATGAACACGATACACTAATTTTTCGCCTTGGATAAATGCAGCATTTTTAAATTCAGTTTGTGCAAATAGGCAGGTTGAAATGATTGAATAAAAAACAAAAGCAAGTATTTTTTTCATCTTATTAATTCTGATGAAAGCAGAAAATCAAAAAGCGTTCCAAAGGAGAGAAACACACCGAAAACAAGGTATAACAAAGTATTTATGGTTTCCGTTTTAGCTGCATATAGTTGGGAAAAAAGAGCTAAAATTCAGAAGAGAAAAAAGCCACCTATGCACTAATATTTATAGAAAATTTTAGGCAAAAGCCCCTGTAAGCTCTAATGCATTGGCAGTTTGAAGTCCGCAGCGGCAGAGGGCTTAGTGCACATAGAACCAATAATACATCAAAATCACAAAACTTTTATTGGATTACCCACTTAAAATAAAATAAAAAATACCCTATTCGGTTGTTTTATATTTTTCCTGACAGTTAACAAAAATATAAACTTTAGTTTTACTGCACTCGTCTGCAGCAGAGCCTTTACACACTTTTTAACTCGTTAGCTTAGCACTTACAATGGCCTCACTCTTTGTACTTGAAAGAAAGGTAGAATTGAAAATGGAACTAAGAAATGCCTATTTAATCCGGCATTATGCAAATGTGCTATTGTACTCTGAAGATATTTGCGTTATGGTTTCGTCAAAAATGTTTCTGGTGTCAAAACCTTTATGGTTGCTTTTTTATAGTCTTTGAGATTCCTAGTGATAATTGTTGTTAAATTATGTTCTAATGCACAAGAGTATTGTATAGCGTCTTCAAAGTCATTAAAGTCAGATGCAATTGCTAAGTCTATTGTTTTGCTATCTACTGCTACTACGTGAACCAATGTTTTAAATTTTGCAATTATTTGTCTTGAGTGAATTGTAGAGTATTGAGAAAGTAAAACATAGTCAATGTTAGAAAACGAAAGTGACGAAACATATATCTTAATTTTTCCAATGTCTGCTAGTGAAAACAACAATTCAGCAGATTTGTTAAATGGCTTTCTTCCAGATAGCAAGTCTATACATACGTCTGTGTCTACAAATACTTTTTCCATTTTGTTTCTACTTAGAGTACTTATTGAGTATATGTTTCTTGTAGTTAGTTTTATTGTCAAGGTCTTTTGGTAAATCTATTACTCCGGATAAACTTTTAACCAATGGTGTTACTTCTTGTTTTTCATTTGGGTCGATTAAGAACCCTAGATATGATTCAATTAATTTTGAAAGACTTGTATTTTTCTTTTTGGCATAAATCTTTGCTTTCTCAATTATATCTTCGTTTAATTTTAAAGTTAATTTTGTGTTCATTTGTCAAAACATAAGTACGTGCAAATATATCAATATTATACGTAACAATCAAATTAATTATCGCAAGCCGTTTGCGTATATCCTATATCCTTAAGGCAATCTATCTTCTCTAATTTTATAGCTTTCGAACATTAATTAAACTTTTATCACAAAAACAATAGAAGGCAAACTCTTTTCAAGTGCCCCATTTAGCATAAGCTGAAGCATTGTCATTTTGAGGTTGTGCTCCGCCGCGGCGTAGTTCACTTAGAACCATAACACATTAAAGTCACAAAACATTTAATGAACTATTCAAGGAAAATAAAACTATCAGGAATAAATACTCACTTCTGTTGTTTTATATTTTTCAGACAGTTAACAAAAATATAAACTTTAGTTTTACTGCACTCGCCCGCAGCAGAGCCTTTACGCACTTTTTAACCCTTCAGCTTGACGCTTGCTAGGATTCCAAAGGAGAGAAACACAGCAAAAGCGAGGCTTTATAATATATTTATTTTTCTGTTTTAGCTGAATGTAGTTGGGAGAACGGAGCCAAAATCGAGAAGATAAAAAAGCCACGAATGCACTAATATGTATAGAAAATTTTAGGCACAAGCGCCAAACCTTCTAGGTGCGAATAAATGAGTATGCTGGGGTTTTATAAAAGCACAGTATAAGTTACATAGTATCATTTTTTCAATGTTTACATCATTACAAATTATGTTTATTAAACATAAATCTTGAACAATACATCTGCCATTATTTATTGAACTTTCGTTATATTTATAGTCGACACTTTCGATAAAAATAAAATTTGAATCAATATTATTTATAGGCTCATTAAGTTCCAAAATAAGAGTATCGCACTTTATGTATCCTCCCGCCACTCGTTCTTCA
>CAIMMJ010000214.1 GCA_903842515.1 uncultured Bacteroidota bacterium
CAACCCAAACCGTATTTTAAACTTCTACTGAAATTTATAGAACTAGAATCTTTTTCGTAACGTGTGGGGCAAGTAATTTCGGCAATCTCATAACCGTTATAAATTATCTGAGCTAAAATTTGATTGTCAAAAACAAAATCATCAGAGTTTTTTGTGTAATTGGTTTTGAGAATGGCTGTACTTTTAAAAGCTCTGTATCCGCTGTGGTATTCAGATAATTTTTGACCCATTAATATATTTTGTGCAAAAGTTAGTACTCGGTTAAAAAAATATTTATACGGTGGCATTCCTCCGCTAAGTGCACCTTTCCCTAATATTCTGCTGCCAATAACCACCTCGTACACTCCTTCTGAAATTAGCGATGCCATTGCTCTAATTAGCTTTGGAGTGTATTGATAGTCGGGGTGAATCATGATTATAATGTCTGCATGTAAATTGAGTGCTGCATCGTAACATGTTTTTTGATTGCCCCCGTAACCTTTGTTTTTTTGGTGAGAAAAAATATGTTTAATTCCAATTTTTTTTGCAACTTCTAGTGTGTTATCGTTGCTGGCATCGTCGGTTAAAATAACTTCATCTACAATATCAAACGGAATTTCATTAAAAGTTTTTTCTATAGTTGCTGCCGCATTATAAGCAGGCATTACTACAACTATTTTTAAATTATTTAGCACTGATGTATTGATTAATTTTCAAATATAAAAAAATTGAATTTAGCATCTAAAAAATCACCTTTTGCAAAAGAACCGAAGTTTATATTATTTTTGTTTAAATTTTAATTTATGAGAACATTAGCAGTAGCAGTTTTATCTCTTTTGATAGTTGCATATTCGAATGCAGAAACTAAACGAGTTTTGTTTATTGGAAACAGTTACATCTATACCAATAATTTGCCGCAAGTACTAAAAGATGTTGCACTTTCTAACGGCGATGATGTAATTTTTGACAGCAGTGCTCCCGGTGGACACACGTTTCAGCAACATACAACCAATGCAACTACATTGTCTAAAATAGCCCAAGGCAATTGGGATTATATTATTTTGCAAGAGCAAAGTCAGAGGCCAGCTTTTCCGATTTCTCAAGTGCAAACAGAAGTTTTTCCTTATGCTGCTTATTTAGATAGTTTAGCAAAAGCACAAAATCCGTGTGCAACGGTAATGTACTATATGACTTGGGGACGAAAAAATGGAGATGCCTCAAACTGTCAGTTTTTTCCGCCTTTGTGTACCTATGCAGGAATGGATTCTTTGCTCAGATTGCGTTACCAGATGATGGCAGATGACAATTCATCGGAACTATCTCCTGTGGGTGCTGTGTGGAATAATATAAGAACTAATAATCCATCAATTGAATTGTATGTTTCCGATGAAAGTCACCCAAATCCTACAGGCACCTATGCAGCTGCGGTTTGTTTTTATACTTCAATTTTTAGAAAAAGCCCATTAAGTGTTACATATATCTCCTCAGTATCTATAGCAAATGCAGCAATAATAAAAACTGCTGTTGAAGATGTGGTTTTTGAAAATTTAGGGCAATGGAATATTGGAAATTTTGATCCACAAGCTAATTTTGAGATTGGAAGTGGAGTAGGGGCAGGTGAGTTTGTATTTACAAATCTTTCTGAAAATTCTACTGAATACAGTTGGGATTTTGGCGATGGAAC
>CAIMMJ010000215.1 GCA_903842515.1 uncultured Bacteroidota bacterium
TTAACTTTGAATCGTCAAGCTAAACGGAAGCAAGCTCTGCTGGAGAGCAACTTGTTAGGGATACAATTATCAACTATCAATCCGCCACGGCGGATCAATCAAACCTCCGCTTCAGCTGTTCTCTTTTTAGCCAACTCCAATGCAAAATTTATAAATACTTTATAGGCTGGCGTAAACACAAATTTATCTTCGGCAGTTTTGTTGGCAATGTTTCTTCTAATTAAACCGTTTCTAATAAGTTTTCTGCGGGCTTCAGAATCCTTTATTTGGTTGTTGGCTTTTATCAATTCTTTGTAAGCACTTACTTCAAAATACTCATCAACTTTGTCCATTTCAAACTCGGCATAGTTGAGCTCGTCCATAAAATTTTTGCCGTCTTTGTCTAATTCGTAACACAAAATGGCCATAAAAATACTGATGTCTCTGCTCAGGTTTTCGGTGGTTTCGGTGCTAACAATGTAGGCATATTCCTGGTTAAATTTAAGTTCGTATTTAAATGATTCCTTAAAAAACGAACCATAAAAACTTTCGTTCTCTTTTAGGCTTTCAAAAATTTTATCGTTGGCAAGGATAAATTTTCCTCCCATTAATGCCTCAACTATTAATGTATGGTATTTCGGATAGTCCATGTGTATTTATTTTAATTTTTGGTACTTGTAATGTAAAATCGTTGGTTTTTATTTTGCTGTGTTCGCCCTTTTGTGGCAACTCCAAGAACAAATCTTCTTCAAACAACAATCCGGTAAGCGAAAAGAATTTGCTTTCTTCTAATTGCTTGTATTCTTGTTTTAACTCTTTGGCACACCAGCTAAAAAAATCATCTACAGGCAAATCTTTGGTTAATTTTTCTTTGTACAATTCTTTGTCGAAAATCCACTTTTCTGTAGCAACTTCTGCTTCGTCAATAAATGTTGGAGTGCTGTTGAGGTATTGCTCAAAAAACTCTTTGGTGTTTAAATAAATATTGTTGCTGTAAGGAACTCCTCTTTCTGACTTTAACAAGTCTGGAGTTTCTTCTTTGTATGGATTTTTTAGGAATTCTATCCAACCTGTAAGTATTGTAGATTCGGTTTTTATTCTCTCTATTAATGGCAACAATTCATTGGTTAATATTTTTGATTGCCTCAACAAGTTGTCGTTTACTTGTATCAATTGTGAATACAATTTCTCGAATTGCGAACGTATTTCATCCTCTTGGTACAACAATCTTTTTTGGTTTACATATTCCGATACTTCGTATAATTTACTGGCAACAGAATCGTATTGGTTTACATCCAAAATTTGATTCAATGGAATAATGTAATACTCTATCCAAAATGATGCTTTGTGAACTTTTTCGCGGTAATCTATTTTTGCAACATTTGATTTTAGTTCACGGGTCTCGGTTAATAGTTTAAACGTATTTTTTTCTACCAATTCAATAAACTCCTTTATCTGCAAAGACAAATCGGTGATACGGTTAGAAAGAATTTTTTCTTCGAACTTGCTGCTTTCTCTAATTTTTCTGAATAGCGAAGCAATAGAATAATGGTATTTTTGAATGGTTTCGGGCAACAGTGGCTTAAACTCGTTCAGCAAATATTCCATCAATTGATAATATACCGAATGAATTTCAAAATCGCTGTTGAGCTGTCTTAAAATGCGGTATTCAACAAGTTGAGGAATTATATCGTGTCCGTGCTTTTTTACTACCAAATTTAAAACATCGCTGTTGATGTAGCCCGATTCTTTTTGAACACGGAATAAATCCAACAATATTTCATTGTAAGTATGTAAAAATGCAAGTACCGATTTTGGTTCTGCGTAAGTGTTCATGCGTTAGTTTTTTAATGGTTCTGCCACCTTGGCGTTGGGTGAACTAAATACAACATTTACTTTTTCGTTCAAATTTATTTTTCCTTTGCCCGGATAAATAAAATAATATTTGTTGAAACCCGGCACTGGGTCTGGCGCAGCAAAAATTGGAATAAAGTGATGTTCCTTGCAGAACTTCACCAACTCCGGTCGGTTTTGTTTGTCAATAGTTGCTACCTCATCAATAAACAAAGCAATTCTATTGTCGTAGTGGTTAATGGCCAAACGATTTATTACCGACATAATAATTACCAAACGAATCATTCTGTCTGTTCCATCACTTTCTACTTGGTCTGCTAAATCCACAATTTTTTCAGTGCCTTTGATGGTAATTCTTAAATCGAGGTCAAACAACTCTTCAAAGGAAACCTTGCGACCTGTATCTAAATAAGTGTTTAGTACTTTTAAATTTTCTGCCTGATCAAATTCTAACAACATTTGTCCGCTAATTTCCTGAATGGCGCTAATGCGGCGTAACTCCGACATTACCTTTTTATTGTCTAACAAATCTACTTTCAGAGATTCAATATCAGAAATTCTGGTTTTAGAAAGTTTAGGATTAAATTTATGGTAAACAAATTCCTTAAATTCTTCGTAGCGTTTAATAAGTGTAAATGCAGGATTTGCAAACTGTGTAGAAATACTTTGCAACAAACCTTCAATACTTTTTTCTTTATCAGTAACGCAAGCCAATTCTTCTTCTACAAATTTTATAAATTCGTTTTCGTCGGCAGTGTGGTTATTTAATTTGTTTCTTAAAGCATCAAAAGTCCTGTCTTTGCTAGATTTAATGTCTCCCCTGTCCGCTTGTTGTAATTTAATTTTATTGTAAATCAGTTCTAAATCGTCCTCCGTTTTGTGCATCAAAGGCTCCACTTCAATAGCATCTACTTCGTCTTTTTGCATTTTTAGTGCACCCAAACGGTTCTCGAGCTTGCGAAGTTCTTCTTGAGTTTCGTTGAGCTGATTTTCAAGCTTGGCAATATTTCTTGTGAGGGCCTTTAAAGATTTTAATAGTTCATCTTTTTCGGAATGCAACATTAGATGAACTTTCTCTAAATCTACAATGTGTTTTTCTATGTTAGGAATTTCCTGAATCTTGCGAATCTTCTCTTCAACTAATTTAATTTCTAATTTATAATTAGATAGTTCTTTTTGAGATTTTTCAATGTCGATAACAGTATTGAAAAGAATTTCTAATCTCTTTTTTTCATTTTCTAAAAACACTAAATCCTCACGTATTTCGTCGATGGTTTTAAAGTCTTTTAACTCCAGATTTTTAGAAATATCAATTTCACCGTCAAAAATATTTAGAACTTTAGAAACAGATTTTATTTTTTTCTTTATTTGTTCACTGGGCAAACTGCTCATTTGCTCGGAAAAAATGGAGTTCAATAGTTTTTTATCAGCAGTTTTTGTAGCAATTTTGTGGATGAGCAAATTGTCGTAATTCTTTACCTGCCTTTCTAATTTTTCTACCGTTGATGCAATATTTTTTATTTGAGTTTGAATAATAGCACTCGATAATTTTTGATGTTCTATGGTAGTTATTCTTGCCTCAACTTCTTTTCTTCGTAAATCCAGGTTCGTTAGTACCTGATTTTGGTATTCTATGTTTTCGAACTTTTTAATTTCATCTAATTCTCTTCTTCTGGCTTGAATGGCGCTAGATTGGTAATTAATTTCAGTTTCTTTTTTACCAATTTTCTGATTTATTTCGTCGCGGTGTGGTTTTAAAACCTCGTTCAATTCTATTTGAATTTTATCGATGCTGTGATTTTTTTCGAGAAAATGCTTTTCTAAAATTGGCAACGAGTTCATGTAGTTTTGGCGAAATGCAAAAACCAATTCTGCTAAATTTTTTGACTTAGCATTGTATAAATTCACCAATTCTCTGAACGAATAAAAATCTTCTTTTACCTCTTTAATGGCTTTTATCTCGTCGTTTATTCTTAGTAAATCAGAAATATCTCTTTTGTTTTTTTGAGAGAAATTAACGCTTTCATTTTCTCTGTTATCGGCAATAATCAAAGATTGCTTTAGAGATTTATTGGTGATTAATTTTGAGTTGATGAGGTAGCGATAAATTTTAGAAAAGTTATTGCTTAATCCGTCTGTTTTTACGTTTTCTTCTAGCCAAACTACGGCATTGTTGTCTGTTCCTCTGTGATACACTGTACTTAATACTTCAGCTTTGTTGCGATACTGGCTAAAGGTTATTCCAAGTGCTTGGAGGCGCTCTTTTACTTCGTCGAATTTTAAAATTCGTTGCAAACTTCCTTCTTTGGCAAAAAATAAATCATCGCGGTAAGGAGTTTCCAATTTAAAATACTCTAGCTCACCGTCGGAATCACGTTTTACTAAAATACAATAGTAGGCAGATTTAAAAATTTCGAAGATGATATAACTTTGATTAGGTGTTGGGAAATAATGATGAATAGTTTCTTTGTCTCCTTTTCTTTGGCCGCTAAACGACATTTTATTTCCATCTATGATGAAAAGAAAGTTTAACGCATAAATTAATGTACTTTTACCAATATTGTTTGGGCCAACCAATTGCAAAGAATCGCAATCGTCCATTTTTATCTCGGCTTTTCCATACACTTTGGAATTTAATACAGCTACCCTGTGAAGCATAGTTTCAGTTTTAGTTTAACATGCAAATTTTGTAATAAAAAAAACAGGGTGTAATAGAAGTTATCAATAGTTTTTAACCAAATTGAGGGAGTTTGTTTATAAGTACTAATTTCGTATTCTGTTGATTAATAAATATTTAATTTCAATTTACGTATCAACTATAGAATATAAATCCAAAGAAAAGAGAATTTGTAAATGAAAGTAATTTCAAAAAATAAACTCAATTAGCATTAAGTTCACCAAAAAAATTTAATTTGTTTTTATTAGTATATCTGTGTTAAAAAGTGGTTATAAATAAATTCCCAAATAACTTTTGAATAAGCACTCAGAAAAAAAAGGAAATAATACTTTAGAACTTGCATTTTACATTGAATTAAGGTTTTATAAAAACAAAATACATTTACAAGTATTATAATATTTTTACACATAACTCTATTGGACTTATATAAAATTTTGCTGTTTTAGTCAATTGGCACAATAATTGGATGGCAAATTTTGAAAGATTTAGCTCAAACTCCTTCTAAACATCTAAACTAATACAAAACAACATGAAAAAAAATATTTTTTTACCAAAAAACATTAAAACAAGCCCTTTGGCATATTTGGTAGCAGCGCTATTATGCTCAGGATTGGCTCAAGCACAGGAATCTATTAATTCATCTGGCGGCAATGCTGCGGGAAGTGGAGGAAACATTTCATATAGTATTGGGCAAATTGTTTATACCACCAATATTGGAAATGAGGGAAGCGTTGCACAAGGTGTGCAGCATAGCTACGAACTTTTGCCTGTAGGCAACTCGGAAAAATCTTCCAACATATCTTTTACTATTTTTCCTAACCCAAGCACGGATAATTTAATTTTGCAGGCCAGTAATTTCAACAATGAGAGTTTATGGTTCGAATTATTGGATATTCAGGGCAAACAGTTAATCAAGGGGCAAATAATGGCAAATCAAACCCAAATTAACACCGTAGATTTATCAAATGCAACATACTTTGTTCATGTTGTAAACCAGGAAAAACAAAAAGTACAATCATTTAAACTCATAAAGAACTAAGAAAACATGAAATCTAAGATTCACGAATTCAAAAACAAAAACAGAAAATTTATGACAAAAAGAATAATTACAATTTGCGCAGCTATATTTATTACCGGCGCTATGTTGCTGCCTCAGCAGGCAAGTGCTCAGGCACCCAATAAATTGAGCTATCAGGCAGTTGTTCGCAACAACTCAAACGCTTTGGTCACAAACCAAGTTGTTGGTATGCGAATTAGTATTTTGCAAGGTTCTGCAAACGGAACAGCTTCATACGTAGAAACACAAACACCCAACACCAATGCCAATGGATTGGTGAGCATAGAAATTGGCGGAGGTAATGTTGTTTCGGGCAATTTAGCAACCATTAATTGGGCAAATGGACCTTGTTTTGTTAAAACAGAAACCGACCCTGCAGGCGGAACTAACTATACCATCGTTGGTACCAGTCAATTATTAAGTGTGCCTTATGCCATGTATGCTGCAAACAGTGGAAGTAGCATCCCTGGTCCTCAAGGACCACAAGGTCCAACTGGTAATGATGGAGCAACGGGTCCACAAGGGCCTATTGGTTTAACGGGTCCTGCCGGAGCCACCGGTCCACAAGGTTTAGCAGGTGCTGTTGGTCCGCAAGGCCCAATTGGATTAACGGGTGCCACAGGACCGCAAGGCCCAGCAGGAGCAACCAGAGCACAGGGACCTTCAGGACCTCAAGGCAGCGCAGGATCCACGGGTGCAACAGGTCCACAAGGAACTCAAGGACCGCAAGGCCCACAGGGTCCTACAGGTTTTTTGAGCAGTGGATCGGCTGCCGGAAACACCCCTTACTGGAATGGAACTGCATGGGTGTTAAACAATAGCAATATACACAACAATGGAGCAAATGTTGGTGTTGGTTCAACTGTTCCAACTAGTAAATTAGAGGTAAACGGTTCAGCAACCAACACTTTAGCGTTTAATGCAGGATCCTCTAGCACTATTGATTTTTCTCAGAGTAACTTGGCCTTTAGCAGTGCAGTAGGAACAACATATACATTAAACAACATTAAAAATGGGGGTGCCTATTCGTTGGTGCTAACTGCAACCAGTAATTTAGGGAACGCTGTTTTTTCAGCCGCAGGTTTTACTTTTAAGTACATGGGCACACGGGAAATGAGTTCAGGTAAATCTCACATATACTCATTTATTGTGGTAGGTACAGTTGTTTACATAAGTATGGCTACAGAGAACTAAATTTAAAATCTACTGTATGAAAAATTACGTTCAACTTATTCTTACTTTATTGGTGTTACCCTATTTTTCCTATGCACAACTTTTTGGTGGTCAGCTAAAGCCTCAGGAGATATCAAATATTAGTGCATTGGATTGTAATTTATCCATTAACAGTGGAACGCTAACAGAAGGTGTGACGGCAGTTGGGGTAAGCAGCGCTGTTCCTTATTCAGGTGGAGATGGAAGCAGCCATAATGGACAAACAGTTGCTTCTACAGGCGTAACTGGTTTAACAGCTACCTTAACAGCAGGTACCTTTGCCAACGGAAGCGGCTCACTCACTTATACCATTAGCGGCACACCTGCAAGCAGCGGCAGTGCCAGTTTTGCGCTGAGCATTGGGGGGCAGACTTGCACGCTTACTCGCACAGTAAATACCGGAGGCAGCGGGCAATATCCGGTAGGCTCTGTGTTCTGTGCCTCTGGCCCAACTGCAATTGTAGAAGTTACCAATCCAATAACAGGAAAAACCTGGATGGACAGGAACCTGGGCGCCTCTCAGTTGCCTTTTGCTTCTTCTGATGGCAATGCCATTGGAGCCTTGTACCAATGGGGAAGAAGAAACGATGGTCACCAGTGCAGGAACTCACCCACGCTGGCGTTAACTTCTTCCTCTGACCAGGGAGGTGCAGGTTTCTTTATTATACCTGCCTCATCACCTTTTGACTGGAGAAATCCTCAGAATTCGAATTTGTGGCAGGGAGTAAACGGAGTAAACAATCCCTGTCCTGCGGGATTCCGCTTGCCCACACAAACAGAGTGGCAAAGTGAGTTCGCTTCCTGGGGATCATTTAATTCATCCGGCGCCTTTGCTTCGCTCCTTAAGCTCACGGTTGGCGGCAACCGTAGCAATTCTACGGGAGCAATTGCCGAATATGGTTCCACAGGCAATTACTGGTCAAGTACCGTCACCGGCAACAATTCTATCTATCTGCGTTTTTCAAGCATCACCGCCTCCACAGTCTCCGCTGTTCGTGCAAGGGGAAATTCAGTAAGATGTATCAAGGATTGACACTTTGATATATTCTAAAAACAAATAAAATGAAAAAGATATTTACAATTTGCGCAGCTATATTTATTACCGGCGCTATATTGCTGTCTCAGCAGGCAAGTGCTCAGGCACCCAATAAATTGAGCTATCAGGCAGTTGTTCGCAACAACTCAAACGCTTTGGTTACAAACCAAGTTGTTGGTATGCGAATTAGTATTTTGCAAGGTTCTGCAAACGGAACAGCTTCATACGTAGAAACACAAACACCCAACACCAATGCCAATGGATTGGTGAGCATAGAAA
>CAIMMJ010000216.1 GCA_903842515.1 uncultured Bacteroidota bacterium
CTTTAAATATTCTTCTAATTATTATTAATGAAATAATTTCATATTGTTTACCAATATAAATAGAAGTAGATTTTGGAAGATAATACACTAGTAGGTACACTTCATAAATAAGAATAAATGAAAAAGGAGTATAAATTGCTGCGATTGGATTGTTAAACAACTTTGAAAACGTGCTTAGTTCTATGATATGAGACTTATTCAAAATAATAAGTAAAAGATGAACTAAAAAAGAAAAAATTGAAATATAAATGATAATTATCTCGCTTTTTCGTTTTACTCCTTCCGATAATAAAAAATTATAAAAAAAATCTATTCTTTTCATGATTGCTATTTTGAATAAAATTAGCTTTAAAAGTAGAAGAAATAATAAAACAGTTGTTAAACTTATTGTTTTGTACAATAATGCCCTGTATTTATATAATAATTAAATGTCTTGAATTGGTTTGCCAAATTTAAAAAGTCCGAATTGTGTGTTTTCTGATTGTTATTCTATTGATATTTGTTTCAGATGAGATCTGCAAAATTGAAAAAGGTCATAATAAAGCACTATTTATTGGGCTATGGCTTCCAACTATTTTGAGGGTTGTTTATATTTTTAAATGTAAAATTAAAAAAGTACTATGGAAAATGTAGACCTTATTATACTGAGCATTATAGTCGTTATTTCTTTTATTACTTTTTTTGTTTCAACGTTTAGAGACTTTGAAAAAACCAAGAAGAACGGATTAAGCAATTTAGAAAAAAGGCATCCTTACGAGATTATCCTATTATTTTGAAAGTTTACTGTAGTTTTTATTAAACATTTTTATGATTACTACTACGTGTGGAAAAGTAATTGAAGCCAAAAAAGAGAAGAATAAAGCATTAAAGATTTCTTTGTCCTTAAAAAGAAAATACAGTGTAGCAATTCCAATTAGTGAAATAGTCCAATAAATGAAAGCTGATTTAAAAAAAAGTTTAAAGTTCTTAAAAGTAAACGTTCCATACAAGAATTCAGTTTGTTCTTTAATAGAAGGGAAACTATGCCACACCACAAAATAAATTGCAAATGCCCAAATTAGGTCGGCCGTTTTAAATATGATTCCAAATACCAATAGGTAAAAAACATTCAAAATGATTTCAGACTTGAAATTAGTATTAATTGAATTGACTATACTACCTAACAATACTAATAGTATGCCGATTGCAATAGTAATATATTGCAAATTTAAAGTTGAAATAGAAACAGTTGATATTTGAAAAATAATTGTTTTAACTTCTAACTCATGAAATTGGAATAGCATAAAGAGAATGAACAAACCATAAAATGTTTGAAAAAGCGCAAGGACGGTCGTGTTATTTCGTACATCCAATCTATTCCAATGTTGTTCTCCAAAATGATATCCGCTAAAAAGGATGAACAATAGTAAAGCAACTATGGGAAATATATAAAAAAGTGTTGCTCCTAAAAGTACTACGCCTATATAATAGGATATGATTTTTTTAAAGGGAATATTATTTTTATCAGCCGATATCTTTTGAAAAAGCGCCAAATCATTTGCACCGTGTAAAATTCCGAATAAGAATATTACTACAAAACCGATAACTTGTTGATGCTCAAAGGAAAAATTTACTGTAATCCATAAAGCAAAAAAGCTTATAATGAGAGCGTATTTGTTAGCGTTTAACATAAAATTATAATTTAGTACAGCTTAAATGTATAAAAAAAACAGTCAACAATATTTTTTTTTTTGTTTGAACATTTGTAGATTTGGTTAAACAAATAATTTAAATTAATTAATTATGACAAATTCATTATCAATTCAGTTAGTTTCGAAAATGTTGCCTACGGATTATGTTGGCTTCACATTTTTTATTGGTTGCATGGCCATGATGGCTGCATCAGCGTTTTTCTTTTTATCATTAAGTCAGTTTGACAAAAAATGGAGGGTTTCTGTTTTAGTTTCTGGTTTAATTACCTTTATTGCAGCAGTGCATTATTTCTACATGAGGGATTATTGGGCTAGCTTTGGCGAATCGCCAACGTTCTTCCGTTATGTGGATTGGGTATTAACTGTGCCATTAATGTGCCTAGAATTCTATTTAATTCTTAAAATTGCAGGTGCAAAAACATCACTATTGTGGAAAATGATTATTTACTCATTAGTAATGTTGGTAACAGGATATTTTGGAGAAGCTGTAGATCCGACTAACGCTTGGTTATGGGGATTAGTTTCAGGTATTGCTTACTTTGCAATTGTTTATGAAATTTGGCTTGGCGAAGCTTCTAAATTGGCTGCGGCTGCCGGTGGACAAGTACTTGCTGCTCACAAAATACTATGCTGGTTTGTATTAGTAGGTTGGGCTATTTACCCATTGGGTTATATGTTAGGTACTGATGGTTGGTATACAAGTATTTTAGGTAAAGGAAGTGTAGATGTAGCATACAACATTGCTGATGCCATCAACAAAATCGGATTTGGTTTAGTTATTTACAATTTAGCGGTTAAATCAACGAAAGAATAGTTAAATAATTTTTGATAATAAAAACCGACTTGCTTCTGTAGTAAGTCGGTTTTTTTATTTAACAACTTTTGATTCAAATATTTTATATATTAGCATTCTTATAAATCAGAACTAGGATGAATAAAATAATTGTAATGGCATTAATAGCCTTAGTAAGCACCACAGCATTCGCTCAGAAAAAGAAAAAACCAGTTGCAAGTAAACCAGCCACTACAGTAGTTGCAAAAGGTGTTTTAGCCAAAGTGGATAATTTGGTGGCAGAAGTAAAAACAGGTAATTTTCAATTGACCATCAACGAAAATGGGAAAGCCAAAGATGCCATAATTGTTAAAGCAGTAGATGCCAAATTTACACCCACTAATACTAAGTTAACTTCGTTTAAAGCCAATGGAGTTTCTTTATATGTACTAACATGGACCGAAATTACAGTAATCAAAACGGATTTAAAAACGGAGAATTTAACCAATGTTTATTCTATTGTGTATGAAATTCCGAATAAGAAACAAGTGTTTTCAAATACGCAAACTACGAATCATATAGTGGAAAAAGTATTTTTAGACAAACTCAAGAATGCATCAGAAACCCAAGAGAGAATTCGAAGAGAAGGTTTTGAATTTATTTTAAATGCTGATGGAACAATCACGCAGAAAAATAAAACCCAAGAAAACAAATGGAAGTATAATCCCGCCACTTTCGAGTTTGTGGATGCTAAGAA
>CAIMMJ010000217.1 GCA_903842515.1 uncultured Bacteroidota bacterium
TCAATACTGTCTCAACTCAAAAACTACAATTTGGTGTTGGTGTCAATAGAAAATTCAATTAGAAAAATAGAAAACAATTATAACGTAAATCCAGAAACCGTTAATTTAATTAAAACAATAAAAAGAACATCAAAAGTTATAGTAAACTTAATGGCAAACCCTTATAGCTTATCTAAGTTTGGAGGAGCAGATTCTTTGGATGCGATAATTATGCCCTACGAAAAAAATGAACTAACGGCAGAGCTTGCCGCAGAACTTATTTTTGGGGGAGTAGGAGCAGAGGGTAAACTACCGGTAAATGCTTCGCCTCAATTTAAAATTGGTTCAGGAATAAAACTCACAAAAACAACCAGATTAAGTTACACAGAGCCCGAAGAAATTGGGATAGACAGAAAATACATCAACAAAATAGATTCAATTGTTGCAAATGCACTAAACGCAAATGCTTTTCCGGGATGCCAAATTGTTGCTGCAAAAGAGGGTAAAGTGTTTTTGAACAAGAGCTATGGGAGCATTTCTAATACTAACACAACAGCCGTAAACAACAAAAATATCTACGACATTGCATCGGTTACAAAAGTTGCAGCATCCACCTTATCGCTAATGAGATTGTATGATGCAGGAGTTTATAACTTAGACGATACGTATTCTAAGTATTTGCCCGAACTAAAAAATTCTAATAAAAAAGACTTAACCTTTCGCGACCAACTAACACATCAAGGCAGGTTAAAACCTTATTTGCCCTATTACCTTCAAACCATAGATAGCATAGGACCCGTAAATACTTTGTATAGAAAATTTGCAGACAAAGATTATTCTGTACAAATAGCCGATAGTTTGTATGCCTTAAACTCTATTTCCGATTCGTTGTACAGCAAAATTATTACCACCTCACTTGAACCTCAAAAGCATTATTTATACAGTGATATGGGCTATTACTTTGCTAAAAAATTTATTGAAAAAGAAACGGGTAAAACCTTAGATAAATTCTCGCAAAGTATTTATGTGCAACTGGGGATGAACAATACGGGTTATACACCATTAAATTATTTTGCAAAAGAAAGAATAGCGCCTACCGAAAATGATTTGAGATTTAGGAAGCAAGTAATTCAAGGATACGTTCACGACCAAGGAGCCGCCTTGCTGGGCGGAGTAGCCGGTCATGCAGGTGTTTTTAGCAATGCCAACGATTTAGCCAAGCTGTTTCAAATGTATTTAAACCACGGAGAGTACGGTGGCGAAACTATTATAAAAAAATCTACATTGGCAGAGTTTACCCGCTGCCAGTTTTGCAAAGAAGGAAACCGTCGAGGCTTAGGATTTGACAAACCAGAGCCCAACCTCAAAAAAGGAAGCCCTTGCAGTAGAAGTGCTTCGCTTGAAAGCTTTGGTCACAGTGGATTTACAGGGACATTTGCTTGGGCAGACCCGGCAAATGGTTTAGTGTATATTTTCTTAAGCAACAGAGTAAACCCCGATGCCGGCAACAATAAATTAGTGGAGATGAATGTAAGAAGCAAGATACAGGATGTGTTGTATGAGGCAATAAAAGAAAAATAGCTAAATTTTCCAA
>CAIMMJ010000218.1 GCA_903842515.1 uncultured Bacteroidota bacterium
ATATAGGTTAAAATAAACTGAAACATCTCATCGGAAGTTCTCATGCTTCCCTCTCTTTCGCTCACTTCAACTGGTGGATGGTTAGGGTTTAGAGGATTATTAATAGTATTATCAAAAGTGCCAAATACATAAATGGTGGCACCTTGGGGAATTATTACTGGTTTTTTGTAGGTATAAAAATACTGCCACCTAAAATCCCAATTGTTTATTCTTATCAATGGAATTGTATCTAGTTGTTTAGTTACTGCATACGCTAAAAATTTTTTGCCCAGCAAGTGCATGTGAGGATTCACTGTTAGTAAAGAAATTTTTCCGGTTAAGGTAATCTGAGTTTTAAACGTTTTTACTTCGTTTGCAGGAATTTTAAGCTCAGGCTCAATTGTAGAAATGCCCCAAGTACCCAATTGCATTTCATAAGTTGGTCTTTTTACAGGACTTTTTGCAAAAAAAATATTAAAGTAACTACTGTCCGTCAAATCTTTGTTTGAAGGTCCGTAATGGATGTCTTTTAAAAAAATGGCACCTTTCTTTTTCATTTTTATTCCACCAATTCCATTTGGATAAGAAAATGGAAGCACGCCCGGCAAATAATTACAAACAGACTGACTCATCAAAGGGTATGAACCATCGTCGTTTGCCAATTGCATTTTTTCATAAGCCGCCAGCATATTGGGAAAGTCGTTTACATCAACAAAAGGTTCACCGCTGTAAACATTTTTTTTATTTCTATCTTCGTAACTAAGCAGTTGAGCATTTACGTGGTGTACAATTTGGGTTTGGCATGGCACAAATTCAATGGTTTGAATTATCGTATCTTTTGGGTATTCATAGGGCAATTTCATCAAAAGAAATTTATCTGTATTATTTCCTTTTATGCGATAAGCTTTTTGCATTTTAATCACCATATCAGGTTTCCCTAGCAAAGAGCCAGTAGAGTAATTTGGAGTTAATGGAAGTTTACTTTCATCGCCCATGGGAGAACCATTGGCCACCCAGTTTTGTATCAATTCTATTTGTGAATTATTTAAAATTTTTTCGTCGGCAAACCTAGAATATGTAGTATCAGCAGGCCATGGAGGCATGTATCCATTTTTAACGACCAAGGCAATTAGTTTGTCTCTTTGTTTAATTTCTTGATAGGTTACTAAACTAAATGGAGCAGGACCACCTTGGTGATGGCAATTACTACATTTTTGGTAAATTAAGTTTGCAATTTCGCCGGAAAATGTTGGAATTTGTTTGTCATTTTTTCCACAACCACAAACTGTAACAATCAGAAAAAACAAAAAAAAGAGCCTAAATAAAAAATTAAAGTATTTTTTGTTCAATGCACAGAGATATAAAATGCAAAAAGCCATTTCAATTGCTTGAAATGGCTGAATATTGTTTAGTTTATAATTAGTGTTTGTGCGAAGTTTCGTGAGAAACTGTAAGTTTTTTACGGCCTCTTTTTCTGCGAGCAGCAAGTAATCTTCTACCATTTGCAGTGGCCATTCTTTCTCTAAAGCCGTGCTTATTTCTTCTTTTCTTTTGCGATGGTTGGAATGTCCTTTTCATTTCTTTAATTTTATTTTATGTTACAAGCCTTGATTTCAATGGTTTTAGAAAGCAAGAACTCTTAAATTTTAAGTTTTGGGGTTGCAAAAATAGTGATTTACTTTTAATTTCAAATTATTTGAGAAGATTTTTTGCTAAAAATGTTAATTGCAAACCAAATTCAACTGTTGAATGGCAAAAATGTTAAAGAAAATTTCAAAAAACCATTCTGTCTTTTTTGTGTTATTAAGTTTCTAATTTTGTATCCCCAAACTTTTAAATGCAATTGATTAACAGGATTATTTTAACATCGGTATTTTTTATAATCTCTGTTTTTTCTTTTGGCCAAAAAAATTATAACATTAGCGGTTTTATAAAAGACAAAAGCAATGGAGAAGCAATGCCTGGTGTTGCAATTTTTAATTCAGAAAATCCCAAAGAAGGTGCTTCAACAAATGTTTATGGATTTTATTCTCTGAGTTTAAAATCAAGTAATGTAAAAATAATTTATTTTTCAATTGGGTTCACTAAACAAGAATTTACTTTAGACTTAAAAAGCGATACCATAATTGATGTGGCATTAGAAGAAATAAGTGTTAAAGGAAAAGAAATTGTTATCAATGCCGAAAAAAGTGACAAAAACGTAAAAAGTGCAGATGTAGGAAGAATAAGTATGTCAGTAGATAAAATAAAAACTCTGCCTGCATTTATGGGCGAAGTAGATATTTTAAAAATTATACAACTTACTCCCGGTGTAAAAAACATGGGGGATGGCAATGCAGGATTTTATGTTAGAGGTGGTGGACCTGACCAAAATTTGATTTTACTAGACGGCGCCCAAGTTTACAATCCATTTCACTTGCTTGGATTCTTTTCTGTTTTTAATGAAAACTCTATAAATAATTTAGAATTGATAAAAGGCGGAATGCCTGCAAACTATGGCGGTAGACTAGCAAGTGTATTGGATGTTTCCATGAAAGAAGGCAACAACAGAGAATACAAAGTTGATGGAGGAATTGGATTAATATCTTCAAGAATTACAGTTCAAGGTCCTTTGAAAAAAGATACAAGCTCATTTATTTTTTCTGCCAGAAGAAGTTATGCCGACTTTGTTGCCCGACCAATAATTAATAATGTAGAAAGAGCAAAACCATTTAGAAATTCGCAAATATTTTTTTACGATTTAAACCTCAAAATAAATTATAGATTGTCTAAAAAAGATAGAATTTTTTTGAGCGGATATTTGGGACAAGACAAATTTGTTTACAATAACAACATAAGCGGATTTAGGGTTGAAGTTCCTTGGGGAAATGCAATTTCTACTTTTAGATGGAACCATTTGTTCAGCAGAAAATTATTTTGCAATACCTCCGTAATTTTTTCAGATTTCAAATTTCAATTCATAGGAAAAAGTGATGACTTCACCGCAAAATTAGTTTCAGGAATTAGAGATTGGAACTTAAAATCAGACTTTGAATATTTTCCAAACATAAGAAACAGAGTAAAATTTGGAGTACATTATACCTACCATACATTTACTCCGTTTAATACTTCGGCAAGCCAAGGCGACGTGGTTTTTGATTTAGGAAAACCAGTAAAATTTTTTGCCAACGAACTAGCTTTTTATGCCATGGACGAAGTTGACGTAACAGACTGGCTGAGGATTAATGGAGGATTAAGATTTTCTGTTTTTCAACAAATAGGTCCGTTTGAACGTTATGTAAAAAATTCGTTAGACCAAATAATTGATACAATTAATTACACACAATTTCAGAACATAAAAACATACCGAGGATTTGAGCCACGAATTTCTGCAAGAATTTCTACCGGCGTAAATTCATCTATAAAAGTTTCTTATACCAGAAATTTACAATTTTTGCACTTGGCTTCACTCTCTCCCCTCTCTCTTCCAACAGATTTATGGATTCCAAGCACATCAATAATTCAACCACAAATTGGCGACCAATATTCTTTGGGCTTCTTTAAAAATTTTGCCGAAGATATGTTTGAAACTTCGGTAGAGGTGTATTATAAACAAATGAAAAATCAAGTAGAATTTAAAGAAGGATATTTGCCAGAACAAAGTATAAAAGACAATAACGATTATGCCTTTACGTTTGGAAGCGGAGAAGCTTATGGAGCAGAGTTTTTTATCAAAAAAAAATACGGAAAGTTTGATGGCTGGATTGGATATACGTGGAGCAAAACACTTAGAACTTTTGCCGACCTAAACAATGGAGAAACATACTATGCACCTTTTGACAGAAGACACGATGCTTCGCTTGTACTGTCTTATAAATTAAACAATAAATGGATGTTTGGAGGTGTGTTTGTTTATGGAACCGGAAGACCTATTACACTTGCACAACAACGCTATTTTATTGAAAATAGAATTACCAATGATTACGGTCTCCGAAACTCAATTCGTATGGCACCATATCACAGATTAGATATTTCGGCAACATATTATGTAAAAAAAACAAAGAGAATAGAAAGCTCATGGAATTTTTCGGTATTTAATGTTTACAACAGATTAAATCCATTTTTTATTTATTTTGATTACAGCGGTGCATTAACTGAAAACACTTTAAAAGTAAAAGCAAAACAAGTGAGTTTGTTTCCGGCAATACCTTCGGTAACATGGAATTTTAAATTTTAAAAAATGAGATATCTAATAGCAATTGTTTTTATTTTTTCTTTTTATTCTTGCGAGAAAGACATTACCATAGATTTGCCAAAAAACGATTCAAAATTAGTAATAGAAGGAAGAATAGAAAGTGGTTCCGCCCCATTTGTAATTCTGAGCAACAGTGTAAGTTTTTTTGATGAAATTAATTTTGAAACATTAGAAAAATCTATTGTAACGGATGCCAAAGTTTTTGTAAGCGATGGAACAAAAAAAATTGAATTAAGTGTAATTTGTAGCAACGATTCGGCATTGATTCCTCTGCTCCCACTTATATCTCAAGAAACAGGAATTCCTTTGAGTCTTTTGCAGAACATAAAATATTGTGTGTTCACCGACCCCACTTTTTCTATGATAGGTGCTAACGGAAAAAACTATGAACTTACTGTTGAATACAATGGAAAAACTTATTCATCCACCACACAAATTCCTGTTCCTGTTCCATTAGATACCGTAAAATTTAAAGAAGACAAAGAACGCTCCGGCTATGGATTTTTAAATGTAGTGATGTCGGAACCAGCAGGATTAGGCAATTGTTACAGATGGTTTTCAAAAAGATTAACCAAAGACACACGTTTTCTATCCTACTTAGGCAGCTCATTTGAAGATAAATTTATTGATGGAAAAACGTTCAATTATGATGTTTTTAGACCACAAGAAATTAATTCTACTAAACCCGAAGATTTAGGAGATGCAAGATTTAGGTATTTGCCAAACGATACCGTAGTGGTAAAATTTTGTTCAATTGATAAAAATGTTTTTGAAT
>CAIMMJ010000219.1 GCA_903842515.1 uncultured Bacteroidota bacterium
ACCAAAGCAAAATTCAGAGATGCCATTTTAAACATGCAACGCTTAAGCCTTGACGAACAAAATAAATACTTACAAGATTTGCATTTAAGCTACAAAGGTAATTTAGGGCAAGTGGACGATATTTGTGTGATTGGGGTGAGGATATAAATTATAAATGTGACGTTCTTATTATTATGTATAATATTTTCTATAAATTTACTCTTGTGAAAAGAATAATATTTTTTTTTCTTTTGATTTTCTATGTTTTTGGTGCATCAGCACAAAAACAAAAACAGAATATTGTATTCCTCAGTAAAGATAAATTTGATGAAAATCAAAAATTTTACTTGGGTGAAAGATATTTTTTAGGAAACCAATACCATATAAAAACCTTCCACTCAAGATTACCTCAATTTGAAACAGACACAATTTACCAATATAGTTTCAATTACCAATTCGGAAATAATTTTGAATTGAATGATTCCTCATATTTTGAGTTTTGGTATAGAATTTACGTTGATACATCAATGGCCAATAAAACCATTGGCTTAGATCTTACTTTAGATAGAGAGCCTTTAAACATTTTTTGGGACAATGTATTGCTAGCAAGTCAAGGTGTTTTAGATGTAAAAACCAAACAAGCAAAAAACGAAAGAATAATAAATTTTGCTAAGCCAATGTATACAGGAAATGCAGGCTACCATAATTTAGTAATCAAGAAATATGGAAGTCAAACCCTTACTCATTCAAATTATGTTGTGGGTATTTCCAACATCTCTTTAATAAAAGACTATGATTATTATCTTCGAGAATCAAAAAAGAAAGAGCATGCGGCATTACAATTTTTTGTATTAGATGGCTTGCGTTTCTTCTGGCTTTGCGTTTTTGTAATAAGTTGTTTGTTTTTTATCATTGTTCAACGCAACAAAACTTTTTTTTGGTTTATTTTATTTAGCCTTTGTGTACTGTTTTTATCTTTTTTTAATTTTTTAATGGCCAGGTTTGATGTTGCTGAAAATATTGCAACTATTGGTATTATGTTGTTGTTGAGCCTTTCAGTTTTTTCTTTTTTGGCCTTTCTTTTTCATCATTTAAGCGGTAAAGTTCCAAAAAGGATTTATTACTACTCTGGGATTTTGCCTCTAGTTTTTTTGGTAATAATAGTTGAGATGGTGTTTAAGTTAGGATTAAGGAGTTATTTCGATGATTTCTTAACTATTGTATATTTTAGTCTTATTTCTGTCATTGTTGTCGAGTTAATAATTCAGTTCATTAGGATTTTTAAGAATAGGGGCCGTGAAATAATTATTGCAGTTGGAGTATTACAATTCTTAATTATTTACCCCATTCTTATTTTCTTTGAGACATTTGATAATTGGGAAATAGTTAAGGTTATTTCTATATATGGTGTACCCATTTCTTTTTTAATAACCTTAATCTACATAATAAAAGATTCTTTCACAGAAAATATTCAAAAGAAAAATGAGGTCATTGGCTTAATTCAAGCAAATGAGAAAATATTGTCAGAGCAAAATATCGTTTTAGAAAAAAATGTAACGCAAAGAACAAAGGAATTAGTGGAGGAAAAAAAACTGGTTGAACAAAAAAACACCGAAATCCTCGATTCTATAGAATACGCCAAAAGAATTCAAACCACCATACTTCCTCCTCCAAAAGTGGTAAAAAAATACTTAGCCGATTCTTTTATTTTGTATTTACCCAAAGACATTGTTGCCGGAGATTTTTACTGGATGGAATCTGTTGGAGATTGGGTGTTGTTTGCCGCTTGCGATTGCACAGGACATGGCGTTCCGGGAGCATTGGTAAGTGTGGTTTGCCACAATGCATTAAACAGAGCCGTAAAAGAATACAACAAAATTATGCCATCAGAAATTTTAGATTGTGTGGCAGAATTAGTTTTAGAAAATTTTAGTACCGACGATGATGTAAAAGACGGAATGGATGCTTCTGTTTGTGCATTAAATACAGCCACAGGTGAACTTTTTTGGGCCGGAGCAAACAATCCTTTGTGGCTCATTCGTCATTCAGAGCTAATAGAATACAAACCCAACAAACAACCCATCGGAAAATTCGACGATAGGGTTCCTTACACCAACCACAAAATAGAAATTGCAAAAGGCGATACCATTTATTTGTTTACCGATGGCTATGCCGACCAGTTTGGCGGAGAAAGAGGAAAGAAATTAACCAAAGCAAAATTCAGAGAAGCCATTTTAAACATGCAACGTCATAACCTTGACGAACAAAAGAAATACTTGTTGGATATGCACTTGAGTTACAAAGGAAATTTAGGGCAAGTGGATGACATTTGTGTGATTGGGGTGAGGGTGTAGAGAAAAAATTATCGGAATTAAACTAGATTTTAAAAAAAAGACTTTTGTATGTTCTTTTAGTAATTCTTACATTTGTAAAAAAAAGTATGCTCAACAAAAGAATAAACAATAGCACACAATTTTTTTCTATTTGCAAAACCCATAATATTCAATATTTGTATGCATTTGGTTCTGTTACAAATGATACTTTTAATACTGATAGCGACATAGATTTGTTAGTAGAATTATACGAAACTGATCCTATAAAAAAAGGTGAATTGCTCA
>CAIMMJ010000220.1 GCA_903842515.1 uncultured Bacteroidota bacterium
ATAACTTTAATACTTTTTGAGGCCACCTCCTGCGTAAGTTGTTCTATGGTTTGGTTTGTATTTGCATACAACAAACTATGATTTACACACAGAAAAAAAAACGCAACAGCCAGTAAACATTTTTCAACAAAGTATTTTTTTTGATTGTCAGGTTTCATAAACAAAATTATATTGCAAAAACAACTATTTAATCTCAAATAAACAAATTATTTTATATTTGCCGTAAATTTAAATTAGGATGAAAATAAATTTATGCATTGCCACTGCTTTTTTTACACTAGCCACTTTTAATGCAAAAGCCCAAAAAGGGCCGGATAAAATTACTCCGGAAAAAGGACAATCTGTAAAGCCTTCAGAAAACGTACCTCCAACCGAAACAAAGCCCAAGGTATTAACTCCGGGCACACTAAACAATGCAGTTAAGCCAACAACAAGTCCTTCAAATTCAAGTCCAAAACCCAAAGCTCCCGAACCAACTGCTGCTGCTAATCCAGTATTTGAAAATAACAACGATTTAATTACCGGTAACGACTCTTCTCAAGTAAATTGGAGCAAGCAGTATGTGCAGGCCAAAGGTTGGGCAATTATGGATGAAACACGCTTTCCAAATCCAAATCAGGCAAAGTTAATGGCCATGTCGGGTGCAAAAGCGGTAGCTCAAAGAAATTTATTGGAAATGATTCAGGGAGTTAACATCACCAGCGAAGTTACAGTAAGAGATTTTAGTACCCAAAGTGATGCTATTACTACCAAGGTAGAAGGACTATTAAAAAATGCTGAAATGGTTGGTGAACCTGTTGTAAAAAATGGAACAGTTGAAGTGTTAATGAGGGTACCTCTGTATCCTAAGGGAAATACCGGTAGCTCATTGGCAGGTGCCGTTTATGATGGCGTTCAAAATTCAGGCGATACCCTAAAAAATAGATTGTCGTCAGGCAGAATGGCAGTGGGTAGGAGTGGTCAAACGAATTCAGAATCTCCGGTGTTATTTCCTAAATTGTTAGACAGCAGTGGAAACGAAGTTGTAAATTATTTAAAAGATTTTAAAAACGAGGGAGTAAAGACGCCTCAATTCATAAAAAATACGCAAGAGAATTTACAGAGTTTAAAGTCTAAAAACATTACAGAAATTGTTGATGCAAAACTAAACAACGGTAATGTAATTATGCCCAATATAGAAAATCTGAAGATAGACAAATGGAAAAAAATTGGGAATATAGCACTCAAAGTAGGAAAGCTTATTTTATTGTTCATATAACATCAAATCACTCATGAAAAAAATATTACTGGGAGTTATTTTGTATTTACCATTAACCCTATTTGCTCAAAATTCAGCTACCATTGAGGTTGACGGAAAGGGACAAAGTAAAGAACAAGCTATGAACGATGCTTTTAGAAATGCAGTTCAACAAGCTTGCGGAACAACTATTAAGGCTACCACAAAGGTAGAAAATTACATTACTTTAGAAGATGCAATAGTTTCTAACGCACAGGGCTATATAAAAACACATTCCATAATCAGCGAAAAACAAGAAACGAACTTTTACAGTGTAAGAATAAAAGCCGTAGTAAGCTTAGACCCAATAAAATTGGATGCTCAAACACTGTCTCAATTTGTTGGCGGAATACGATTTTTGGTGCTTTACGATTCAAGGAACATGAGCCCCGAAGAAGTTAAGAATTTTGAATACGCTTACGAAAGGATGAATGAAAAACTAATTGAAAACAAAATTAGATACATAGAAAAATCAAGATTTGAAGCGTTAAAAAATGAAGCGTTTAAAATATTAGGCAGCGATACTTCAGAAGCTTCTTATGTGCAAAAATTAGGGATGTTTGCCGATGCAGAATTTTTAATTTTTATAAAAGATTTAAGCATTCGCACCGAGCAAAAAGCGGGAGGTTTATCAAGTACTAAAGTTACCATACAAGCTAAAGCTTATGATAATTGCACCGCCGAAGGTTTGGGAACAGTAGTTTTTGAAGGAGAATGGAAAACCATGCCTGATGCCGGAGAAGCAGCACGTTTAAGTATTAACTCTTCCATTCAAAGTGGTTACGATAGGCTAATGAATTTTTTTAACATGAGGGTGGGAAGTTGGATCAATGGCGCCCCTTTTGAATTGAGATTTTATGGCATGGGAGCTCCACGTAATATGAGAGAACTCATCAACAAACTTAAATCAGACAGCGAGTTTGGCGGAGAAATGGAACCAACTATGACAGCTGATTTTGTAAAACTTAACATCACTTACAAGAAGAAGCCCTATGACATGTACAACAAAGTATTAGATTTTGCAGACGCTATACCTGATATGAAAACCAAGCAAATAGATGCTAAACTACTGTATGGCAGGCAAATTTCTTTTGCGCCGCTTGATGTGCCCGTAAAAGAGGCAGTTGAAAGAAAAAAAATTACTGATTTAAAATAATTAATTATGAAATACATATACATTTTGTTGGCAACTTTATTGGTAAATATTAATGCATTTGCTCAAAAATATTGGGAGCAAGCTAATGTATCTTCCTCCTACAGTGTTGCAGAAAACTACAAAGTTGCTATACTGCCAGTTAAAATGCTGGATATGGAATTGCAAAAAGAGGCACAATTAAAAAGCACTGCAGCAAAAAAAACAGAAGCGGAGTTGATGGGAGTTAAAAATATAAGTTTAATACCAATTGATGCAGTAAAAACAGCATGCCAAACTTATGCCTTTGGCGGCGGAGATATATCTTACACCAATTACGAAGATATTGCAAAAAATGTAGGTGCAGATGTAATTTGTACCATTGAACTCAGCAAAGAAAAAATGACAATTAAAGGCAAAGAAATTGGCACTGTAATGGCTTATATACAATTGCTAGATGTTAGCAACAATATGATGGTTTTATACACCGGAAAAGCCAGGGCCATGAATCCCATATCTTTGCAAGCAGAGACAGAATTGGCCATTGAGAATGCTTTAAGAAGATTGAAGAAGGTAAAATAGTTTGTTTTAAAATCAAATCTTCTTTAAAACATTCTCTCAACGATCTCCTTTTGCTACATAAATAGCTCGTGCTTAAATTTACATTGTTACATTATTAGCAGAAAACACCTTTTAAACCCCAATTAGGAGCTAAGCTGAAGCGATTCATCCGCCGTGGCGGAGCGTAAGAGCTTAGTTTTATTTTAAAATCATTTAATCTGACTTTTGGCAGTATCATCTATTCATTTTCTTGTAAAACAATGACTAAATGTTTTGTGCAAAAGTTATTTAATGCATAAACTCTATAAAAAATAGTTGTGCTTACAAAAAGAATGCGAGGAGCATTTTTAAGTATTAATATTTCTTTAACTCAAATTTTATTTTCACCATTCAAATAAACCTCTATTTCATCCCCTTGGATGAGAATTTTTATGAATATTTTTTAGTTTTTCTATAGAATTATGAGTGTAAACTTGTGTTGCTGCTAAGCTTGCGTGGCCCAATAATTCCTTTATGGCGTTTAAATCTGCGCCGTTATTTAATAAATGTGTAGCAAACGTATGCCTTAGAACGTGTGGAGATTTTTTCTTTACAGTGCTTATTAGTTCCAGGTTTGTATTCACCAAACGCTGCACAAATTTAGGATACAATTTATTGCCTTTTTCGTTGATCAAAAAAATTCCGATGCCAGGCTCATTGCCTCTTTTTGCTTTTCAAAATTTTCTAAAACAATTTTTAGTTCATTAGACATTGGAAGCAACCTTACTTTATTTCCTTTACCTAAAACCTTAATGGTTTTGTTTGAATAATCAATATCACTATTTTTTAAGTTTATCAATTCTGATAATCTAATTCCCAAAGAATAAAAAATATCAAAAATTGTTTTGCTTAACGTTCCTTTAAAGTCATCCTTAAAAAAATCGTTCTCAAAAAGTTTAGAAGTGGTATTTTCTTCTAAAAAGGTGGGTAATTTTTTTGCCGTTTTTGGTGCCACAACTTTTTGCATTGGATTTATTTCCAAGAAATTTTGTTTGAGTAAAAACTTAAAATAGGTTTTTAATGTAGAAATTTTTCTGTTTACACTTCTGTTATCCAATTTATTGTTCATTAGTTGAACTACCCAGGACCTTATAAAGGTGTGTTTAATTTCTTTTGGGGCAGCTAGCGGTCCAAAATTTTCCTCTATAAACAAAAAGAACTGCTCTAAATCATTGGTATAGGCGGCAAATGTATTCTCTGAGAGTCTCCTCTCGTATTTTAAGTAATCTAAAAACTCTGATTTATACATAAAAAAAAATACCTCTGAAAAATCAAAGGTATTTAATTATAGTAATATTATTTGTAGGGCTTATTCCAAAGAAGATTTAAGTCTTTCTTTGTATGCAGCTCTAATTTTCTCAAATCTTGCTTCTACAGAGGGCTTCGTGAATTTTTGACGTTCAC
>CAIMMJ010000221.1 GCA_903842515.1 uncultured Bacteroidota bacterium
TAACAAAAAATCAGAGTGTTAGTCAATTTACAAATAATCATAGGAATTTTACTTTGCTGGGTGATCCTGCAATGAGATTAAATTTTGCAAAAGAAAAAGTAGTAACAACTTCTGTTGAGGTAATTCCTTCTTCATCGTCTAACGACACTTTAAAAGCATTAAGTAAGGTTAAAATAACTGGCTTTATTGCTAATAAAAACAACATTAAACTAAGTAATTTTAATGGATTAATTTATCCTACTGTTTTTGATAAAGCTTCTTCGGTAAGAACTATTGTAAATGATAGCACCGGCGGCGATATAAGTTTGCCCACCAATGTTTTAATACAAAAAAATATAGTTTTTAAAGGTAAAATCAGTGTAATAAATGGTGATTTTTCATTTACGTTTGTTGTGCCTAAAGATATTGCATTTAATTACGGCAAAGGTCGTATTAGCTATTATGGATTAGACAACGCCACCGATGCCAACGGATTTTATGAGAACTTTATAATTGGTGGCACAAATAGCAATGCTCCTCTTGATGAAAAGGGGCCGGATTTAGTATTGTTTTTAAACGACGAAAAGTTTGTGCCAGGAAGTATTACAGATGAAAATCCTAAATTAGTGTCAAAAGTTAATGATGAAAATGGTATTAATACAGTAGGTTCAGGTATAGGACATGATATTGTAGCAGTGTTAGATGGCAATACCAATAAACCTGTTGTTTTAAACGATTATTATCAATCAGATTTAAATAGTTATACAACAGGAGTAATTAGATATGGATTTAAAGATTTATCTGAAGGAAGTCACAATTTAAGTTTAAAAGTTTGGGATGTATACAACAACTCATCTACTGCAAGTACAGATTTTGTTGTTTCTAAATCAGCAAAAATTGCCCTAACCCACGTGATGAATTACCCTAATCCATTTACAACCAGAACAAAATTTATGTTTGAGCACAACAGACCTTGTGAGCCTTTGGAAGTACAAATTCAAATATTTACTGTTTCTGGTAAAATTGTAAAATCAATAGAAAGTGTTCTACAGTGCGAAGGCTACAGGTCTGATAAAATAGAATGGGACGGTTTAGACGATTATGGCGATAAAATTGGCAAAGGAGTTTATGTATATAAACTGAAAGTTTCCTCAAAAGATGGAGGATTTGCTGAAAAATTTGAAAAACTAGTACTTTTAAACTAAATAATATTTCATAAAAACTATATTTGCAAACTAAAAAAAACGGATGGCACAAAAGATTGGATATTTTTTTTCAAGCTTAATTCTATTTATTCTCTCGAATAATAGTGTTTCTGCACAAACTAACAGAAACTTAACTGATACAACACTACAAATAAATGCAATAACTACTGCAGTACCTTTTTTGCTTATTACACCCGATTCAAGGGCAGGTGGAATGGGAGAAACCGGGGTTGCAAGCACTGCAGATATTAACTCTATGCATTGGAACGCCAGTAAATTGGCATTTATTGAAAAAAAATCTGGTGTTTCAGTTTCATACATTCCTTGGTTAAGACAATTAGTGGATGATATTAATCTTTCCTATTTAACCGGATTTTATAAGGTAGGAAAAGACCAAACTATTGGTGCATCTCTGAGGTATTTTTCTTTGGGGAATATTACATTTACTGACATTAATGGCGCAGTAATTAGAGACTACAAACCCAATGAATTTGCATTAGATGTTGCTTATGCAAGAAAACTCGCGGATAGATTTTCTGGAGGATTAACTTTAAGATATGTTTTTTCTAATTTAACAGGAGGCTTAAATGTTGGAGGAGCAAATACAAAACCCGGTCAGGCTGTTGCAGCAGACATTTCTGCTATGTATCAAAACACCGATTTAGAAGTAAACGGCAATCCAGGGAGGTTAGGAGTGGGTTTAAATATTTCTAACATTGGTTCAAAGATGTCATACACACAAACGCTTAGAAAAGATTTTATTCCAACAAATTTGAGACTAGGAACATCATATTCCATGAACATCGATCAATACAATTCTATTTCATTGTTATTGGATTTTAATAAGCTTTTGGTTCCCACACCACCTGTATATAAAACAGATGCTTCGGGACAATTGGTGGTAGATGCAAATGGAAATAAAGTAATTGAATTTGGGAAAGACCCAAACAGACCTATTGCTTCTGGTATTTTGGGATCGTTTAATGATGCACCCGGAGGAGGAAAAGAAGAATTAAGAGAAGTTATGTACAACGTAGGTTTTGAATATTGGTACGAAAAATTATTTGCTTTTAGGGCAGGCTATTTTCATGAAAACGTTACAAAAGGAAATCGTCAAACTTTTTCTGTTGGATTTGGAATTCATTACAATGTATTTACGTTTGATGGCTCCTATTTGATTCCAACAAATCGCCAAAACAGTCCATTGAACAATACTTTTAGATTTACACTTGGTTTCTCTTTTGATGGAGATGACGGAAAAAAGAAAGTAAATTAATACCATGGACATTAGAGTTGGATTTGGTTTTGATGTACATCAATTAATAGGTGAAAGAGATTTTTGGTTAGGAGGAATATTAATTCCTCACACAAAAGGAGCTTTGGGACATTCTGATGCCGACGTTATGCTCCACAGCATTTGCGATGCCCTGCTTGGAGCTGCCGCACTGGGTGACATAGGAAAACATTTTCCAGACACATCAAACGAATTTAAAAATATAGACAGTAAAATTCTTTTAAAAAAGGTGTGCCAACTAATTGCCGAAAATGGATATTCCATTTCTAATATTGACACAACCTTGTGTTTGGAAAAACCCAAAATAGCGCCTCATATTCCACAAATGAGAAAAGTTATTTCGGAAGTAATGAATCTCGAAGAAGGCAGGATTTCTATAAAAGCCACTACCAACGAAAAAATGGGATTTATTGGCAGAGAAGAAGGAATTGTTTCGTATGCTGTAGCATTAATCAAAAAAGAATAACTTATTCAATTTTCGTTATTTCTATTTTTCGTTGCAAGCAAGCTTCTTTGGAATAAACTTTAAATTTTTTATCTCCTTTATCATTTTCATCCACAGTTTCAGTTTCTCCAACAGGAAGTTGCACCACCTTAAGTTTCCCTGACGCGATTAGGTTTTTTAATTTCCCATTGTTCCATTCAAAAAAATAATTTTCTAAACTACTTATTCTTCTGGCGGCTAAATTTTTGTTGTATTTGCTGTTTGCAAGATTACTGGAAAATCCCTTAAATGAAAGCTTCACAGAATTTGTGCTGTCCAACAAGTAATTACTCAGTTCAATCAAAAATAAATCTAAGGATTTAAAATTCCCAACCACCGAATCGTTAAAATAAGATTCAATAAACTCTAGTTCGTTATTTAGTAATTCGTTGTTTTGATAGTATTTTTTGAAACTGTTTTTTTGTGTAAAGTATTTATCATTTAAATCTTTGTAAGAAAATGTTGTGGCACTTAAATTGGTATTGGGATTTGGTTCATCGTTATCGAAATAAAGATTAAGCGGTAATTGTTGTTGAAGAAATTCTATTTTTTTAGTTTTTGTGGGTGGCGTCTCAATTTTAGCAACTGGCTTTGCTTCAAGGCTATCTATGTTTTTAACGTATAAAATATCTTTTGCTGGGCTGTACATATAAATAGAATTGCAGCATCCATTTTCAATTTCCTTGTTGACAAAAGTTCTGTTTGATGCAAAAATAAATTGTTCGTTTACTATATCTTTTCTAAAATATAGTTCGTTGGCATTGCTATTTATTGGCATTTCTAGGTTTATAGGTGGCAACCAAGAATTGTTTTCTTGCTTACTGAAAAAAATATCAAATCCTCCAAGCCCCGGATGATAATCGCTAGAGAAATACAAATGATTGCAAGGGCCACAAAAAAATGGACTTAATTCATTGCCCTTAGAGTTGATTTTCTCGCCCAAGTTTACGGGTGCTAAAAAATTACCTTCGTCACTTAGTTCGCTTTGCCAAATATCATAGCCACCAAAACCGTTTTTTCTATCCGATGAAAAATACAATATCTTTTTAATGTTTGAAGTTGAGCTTTTGGGCAAAGAAAAATTATAGGATGGCCAAGGATGAATAGACTTAGAGCCCTCTAAATTTATTTTTTTATTCAGCTCATTATATGTGGGGATACATTCATCGCTGAGTTTTATTTGATAGATGTATGATTTCCCACCATTGGAATTGTCTAAAATTGTTGCAAAAAATTCGTTCTCTTTAAAGCCTTCACAGATATAATTTATCTCTTGATTTTTTGGTAAATTAGTAAGAATAGAATTTAAATATATAGGATTAGAAATTTTTGATTTGAGATAATTTATAGAAATCAAATTTTTTAAAAATATGTTAGAATCTGCTAAAGCTGTTGCTATTACTAGGCTATCTATTATGATAGGATTGTAAAAGGATTTGTAATTTTTTGCAATTTTTCCGATGTCTTTCAGTGGATAATTTTTAAAGGAACTTCGCTTGGAGATTGCAAGAGCAGAATCGCATGAAGTAGATTCGTGCAGAGACTCCTTTTCTAGGTCATTGTTTTTTTTCTTGTACTTCTTGTATGATTTTTCGAAATATTTTTTTGCCTCCTTGTATTTTGCATTGGCTTTTAAACTTAAGCCATAATTAAAATACAAATAATCGTTAATTGGATTTGCGTCATTAATTAGTTTTCCAAAGTACCTTTGAGCTTGCTGAGCTTGATATTGTTTTAAACAACAAAGCCCGAGTTTGTAAGTAATTTCTTTTTTTATAGAATCTTTTTCATACAACTGCAGCAGATAGGTTTGAGCATTAGAGTAATCTAAGGAATTAAATAAAGAATCGGCAGTTTGTTCTAAAATTTTTGTTTTTTGAGCATAAGAATAATTGTGAATAAAAATTACAAGAAACAGCAGGTAAATATATTTTTGTGTAACTTTCAACATTAGAATATTTAATTAAAAACAAACATTTAAATACTTGAGCAAAGTAATAAAATCAGACTTAAAATTACTAATAATAAATTTCTTTAATAGAAATAAAATTGTACTTGCTGATAAATCATTCTTATTGGCTGTGAGTGGTGGGATAGACAGCATGGTGCTTGCTCACGTTTTTATGCAATTAGAAATCAAATTTACCATAGCTCATTGCAATTACAAATTAAGAGGAAATGACAGCGAGGATGATTACAAACTCGTAAAAAACTTTTGTAAAAAAAATAATGTTCCGTTGTTCTACAAAGAATTTAAAACTAAAAAGATAGCCACAACAGAAAAAAAATCAATTCAAGAAGTTGCCAGAGACCTACGGTACCATTGGTTTAATGAAATTGTTGAAGCAGAGAAATTGGATTACATAGTAACAGCTCATCATTTAAACGATTCTATAGAAACCATTTTGTTTAATTTAATTAGAGGCACCGGAATAAAAGGGCTCATGGGTATCCCTTCAACTAATAGAAACATATTACGGCCATTAATAGAAATTAGTAAATCAGAAATTTTAAATTTCGCCATACGCAATAAGGTCCACTACAGAGAGGATAAATCTAATTTAGAAAGTGAGTATTCCAGAAATTACATAAGAAATCAGGTACTAAATTCACTTGTTATAAAATTTCCAAATTCAATTCAGGGCATATACAAAACATCGCAGAGTTTAGTTGGATTAAACAAACTTTTAGAGCATAACATCATAAATTGGCGCAGTACTTATTTTACCACTGAAACAGAAGAGCTAATAAAATTTAAGTTGAACGATTTTTTAAATGCAGAAAAATTCCACCGTTATTTTATATTTGATTTATTGGCGGAATTTGAAGTAAATACTGCTATGGCTCTAGAAATATTAGAGGCTGCATTAAAAAACAAGAAAGGCGTAGGTTGGAAAAATGAAAAATATGATTTTACGCTAAACAGAGAAAACCTTTTGATAAGTAATAAAAGAAATTCTGCTCATCTGCCGGTTTTTTTTACTAAATCTGTTCGCATGCCAAATAGCAAAGGCAGAATTGTGGTAAAAAAAATGTCTGATAAAGTTCAAGATTTTAAAAAATTAGGAATCACCAAAATTGGTGTAGACAAAAACAAACTTAGTTTTCCTCTTGAATTAAGAACTTGGAAAAATGGCGACATATTTTATCCTTTTGGAATGAAAGGCAAAAAAAAATTGAGTGATTTTTTTGTTGATAGAAAACTAAGTAAATTTGAAAAAGAAAACGTGTTACTTATATGTTCAAACAAAGAAATTGTTTGGATTGTGGGAATGGCTGCCGACCGCAGATTTGCTGTTGAACCAAAATCAATAAACATTGTTTCATTAAACGTAATTTAATAATTTAGAACTATGAATATTTCTAACTCTTTAAAATTTTTGCTACTTTTTATTGCCCTTACACTACTTGTACCCCAAGCTTTTTCAACTGAGAACAAATCAGAAATTATCTTTAAAGTTAAAAAGGAAAACGCTTTGCTTTTTGGCAAGCAAAAAATGCCTGAAAGTATTTTTAATGTTCTTAAAAACTATAACTATTCATTAGAAAAAAAATTCCCTAATCATAAAAGTATTTCTGAGCAAGAACTTTCTCGTAATCCTAAACTTGTTGATTTGAGTTTGATGTATACTATTTCAATTCAAAATTGTGCTTACTCGCAAAAGCTGGTGACTGAACTATTGAGCAAAGGCTATTTTGAATACGTAGAAGAAAAAATATTTCCGCAATTGCTATACACTCCCAACGATCCAAGTATAAGCCAACAATATCATATTGCATTAATACAAGCTCTTGAGGGATTTGATGTGCAACAAGGTGATACAAATGTTGTAGTTGGCATTACAGATACGGGCACTGAACTAATGCATCCTGAACTTCAAACTCAAATAAAATACAATTACAACGATCCCATTGACGGTGTGGATAACGACAACGACGGTTACATAGATAATTTTAGAGGTTGGGATTTAGGAAGTAACGATAACAATCCTTCTGGAGATGCTTGTGCAACATGTTCGCACGGAATTCATGTAAGCGGAATTTCAAGTGCAGCAACAGACAATGCTACAGGAATTGCGGGAACTGGTTTTAAATGCAAATTCTTGCCTGTAAAAATTCAGAATGCAAGTGGAGTTTTAAATGCTTCTTACGAGGGAATTGTTTATGCTGCCGACCACGGTTGCAGAATAATTAATTGCAGTTGGGGTGGCACATCTGGCGGGCAATACGGACAAGACATTGTAAACTATGCTACATTTAATAAAAACAGTTTGGTGGTAGCAGCAGCAGGCAACAATGGCAATAACATTTTGTTTTATCCAGCTTCGTTCGAGAATGTGTTAAGCGTTGCCGCAACAGATAATTTTGATTTAAAGTGGGTGCAATCTAACTACGGTTATAAAATTGATATTTGTGCACCCGGAGTAAATATATATTCTACTTGGGTAAACAGTGGTTACACATCCTCTAGTGGAACTTCTATGGCAGCACCAGTTGTAAGTGGTGTTGCCGCTTTAGTACTTTCTCAGTTTCCAAATTTAACGGCTTTGCAAATTGGCGAACAACTAAAAAATACAGCTGATAGTATAGAATACTTGGCATCGAATGCCGATTATAGAGGGTTTTTAGGAAGCGGCAGAGTAAATTTATTTAAAGCGTTAAATGCAAGCAGTAATCCTGCATTACAAATAACGCAACACCAATTTAGTGATAACAACGACAATGTTTTTATAAATGCAGATACCATAAGATTAACAGCAACATTTAAAAATTATTTGGCAACAAGTACCAATTTAACTGTAAAAATTAGATCTATGAGTAGTAATTTAGAAATGATAGACAGCGTGTTTAGCATAGGAGTTTTAAACTCATTAGCCGAAATTTCTAACGGCAGTCCTTTTTCGTTTAAAGTTTTGCCCGGAACATCAATAAATGCTGAATTGTTGCTAAAAGTAATTTATACCGACAATGGATATACTTCATGTGAGTACTTACCAATAATAGTAAATGTAGATTACATAAACGTTGCAATAAATAACATTGCTACCTCTGCCACTAGCAGAAGTTTAATTGGATACAATTCAAATAACACTTCGCAAGGCTTGGGATTTAAGTTTGACAATAGTTCGTCTCTTTTGTACGAAGGAGGATTAATGATTGGCGACAGGCCAGGAAGAGTGATGGATAAACTACGTGTTGGCTCCGGCCAGTTTAATAACGATTGGTTGAGCTTGCAGAATGTTTATAGGTTAGAAAATCCAACATATTCTGAAATTGATGTTATAGGTAAAATTACAGATGTTGGAGCTGCCGCAAATCCAATAGGTTTAGAAGTAACTCACAAAACATTTGCATGGAGCAGCCCGGGAAATGAGAATTTTGTTTTTTTTAATTACACCATCAAAAATCAGAACCCTGAAATTCTAGATAGTTTATACGTGGGTATTTTTGCCGATTGGGACATTATGAATTACAATTTGAACAACATTAATTTTAACAGCAATCAAAATTTAGCCTATTCCTCTAGCACACAAGCCAACGGATTATTTGCAGGCATAAAACTCATTGATTCTCCTGCACCAGTAAATACTTATGCCATAGACTTGGTTTCTGGTGGTAATGGTGGAGTTAATCTTGCTGACGGATTTTCTGACAATGAAAAATATACAGTATTAAGCACGCAGCGTTTAGTGGCAGGTGGAACAGGCTCGGGAAATGACATTGCCAGTGTTTTATCTACAGGGCCATTTGAAATATTGCCGGGCGATTCAGTTGAGGTTACTTTTGCTCTGCTGGCAGGATACAACTTAGACGAACTGTTGCAAACAAGCACAAATGCACAAATTAAATTCAATAATATTTTAACCAGCATAAGGAAAAGCAAAGCAGATAAACTAACTGTGGTTCCAAATCCTGCCAGCAATTCTTTTACAATTTATCCATGCAAAGATGATTCTGTTTTGTTGTATGAAATATATTCTTCTGATGGAAGATTACTAGAACGTATAAACGGAAATACAATTTTTCCTGTTTTCATTGAGAATGAAAAATTAAACAATGGTTTATATTATATTACTTCAATTTCTAAAACAGATAAAAAATCCTCAAAATTTATTATTAACAAATAATAAGTTTCAAAAAAAATTGTTTCTTTGCAATGCATAAAATTATAAAAATGAAAAAACTTTTACTTCTATTTATCGGTTCTGTCTTTGTTTTTAATACTCAGGCTCAAGATTTATTTGTTGGTGCAAAAGGAAGCTACGTGCTTTCAAGCATGACAGGCTTGGAAACAAACTACTTAAAATCTACTAACGAAGGAGGAAACTCTGGAATTGGTGGAGGATTGTTTTTGAATTATCAAATAAACGACAATCTTTCTTTCTCTTTAGATTTCACCAACAATGTGCGTGGTGCAAAATACCAACGAATAGATTCATTAGGCGGAGGTGCTACACAAACCTACAAGTATTTTCAAAAGTTTAGAGCATTTGATTTTCCATTAACCTTGAATTATCATTTTTTGAAATTCAACAATAAAATAGACCCTTACGTTTCTTTAGGATTGGCGGGTGCAGCTTTTCATTACACTAACTTAGAAACTGATATTACTACCAATTTTAAAGTGGGCGAAAGAGATTCAAGTATTACTAACAGTTTAAGAACTGATAATACAACCACTTATAATAAAATAGATTACAATGCTGTAGGTGGAATTGGTTGCAACTACCACATTAATTCAAAAATTAGAGCAGGTATAGAAGTAAGATATTTTTATGGATTGTTAGACATCAGAGAGAATAAAGTGGTGTTTAAAGACGAAGCATTAGAAGTTCCAAAGTCAATTAAAAATAATGCAATAAATGTGTCTTTAGGAATTGCCTATAATATTGCTTCTTCGGGTACAGAAGCAAGTCCTGCTGAAAAAGCAGATAAGGCAAA
>CAIMMJ010000222.1 GCA_903842515.1 uncultured Bacteroidota bacterium
ACACCGATTATCAATTTTCAACAGGAAATGAAAATCAATTACAACATTGGGTGGCAAAAGGAATCTTACAAAACAATTTGCCTTCATCTATAGTTTCCACCATAGATTACGACGACGAAACTCAACCTCTAAAAACACGTCTTAGATCTTACCTCGACATAAATTGTTCTCACTGCCACCAAGAAAATAGCCATTGCGATTACAGGCCTTTGCGTTTGGCTTTTTCTGAAACAGCTCTATCTGCAAACATGGGAGTTTGCATACCCCCAGACGAAAACATTGACCCATCTTTAGTGAGTATTATTGTTCCCGGAAACATAAACAAATCGGTTATGCATTTCCGATTAAACTCTACCGACGAAAGCAAACGTATGCCGTTGCTTGGCCGCACGCTAGTTGACGAAGAAGGAGTTCAGTTACTAAAAGACTATATATTATCTATAGACGATTGCAATTAATAAAAAACTAAACCACTAATACATAAAACATGAAAAAAATCATTACTCTTATTTGCCTTTCTGTTGCAGTAAATAATTGGGGATTTGCACAGCAAACGTGCTCAACTCCTCAAATTGTTTCGGCAGGAACAGTAACAATTCCGGTAATAGACGGAACAGAAGTGCCTGCTTTGATGTGTGCAACCGGCGGAAGCGGTGCAACAGCTGCTAATTGGTACAAATATACACCTGCACAAAATTACTCAGTTATAGTTACTACAAATTTTGTAAGCAATGGCAACGTAGACAACCGTGTTCATGTGTTTTCTGGCACATGCAGTTCTTTGGATTGTGTGGCAGGCGACGACGACAGCGGAATAAATACACTTTGCTTTGTTACGTTTGATGCAATGGCAAATACCGATTATTACATCGTTTTCGACAACCAGTATTCTTCTGTTGGATTTATGTTTGAATTAATAGAAAATCCTCCTGTTGTTCCTAACCCTACAGCAGTAACGTTTAGCCCTGTTGTTAATAATTCTATTTCTGAAAATACTATGGCTGTTGCAGATATGAATGGAGACTTTTTGGATGATATTGTATCAATATCAAGTACAAACATTCAAATACAAGAACAAAATTTAAATGGAACATTTACAAATACCAATTATACTACAACGGCAGCACAAAATTTAGCTTCTTGGAGCCTTGCAGTGGGAGACTATAACGCCGACGGCTACAACGATTTATTATACGGTGGTGGAGGTGGGGTAACATTTATGAAATCGAACGGTATAGGAACAGGATATACACAGGTTTCAGGTACTGAATATGTTTTTTCGCAACGCAGCAATTTTGTAGACATGAACAACGATGGCAACTTAGATGCATTTGTTTGCCACGACGTAGCGCCTAACGTTTATTATTTGAACGATGGAAATGGAAATTTATCTTTCAATCAAGGTGGTGTGGGCGATATTTCGAATGGTGGAAACTACGGTTCTATTTGGGTTGATTATAATAATGATTTACTTCCAGATTTATTTATTGCAAAGTGCAGAGGAGGATTTACAGCCGCAAACATAAACGAAATGCACAGAAATAATGGTGATGGAACATTTACAAATGTTTCTATATCAACAAATTTAGCTGACTCCATACAAACATGGTCTTCTGCATGGAATGATTTTGATAACGACGGTTGGATGGATGCTTTAGTTGGTGCTAGTTCTGATGCAAATGGAATGCATAAATTAATGAGAAACAACGGCAATGGAACGTTTTCGAACATTACCGCTGGAACTGGCATTGATACATTCTTTGGCTTAAACACAGAATATGTTTCCTATGATTTTAATAATGATGGCTTTGCAGATGTTTTTACGCCTGGAACCATCCTTTTTAACAATGGTAACAACACATTTAGTGCTCAATCCGTTCCAATGGGAGCCGGTGGAGTTGGCGATTTGAACAACGATGGCTTTTTGGATGTTCAAAATGGGTCAATTACATATTTAAATAATGGAAACAACAACAATTGGTTAACCGTAACTTTAGAAGGAACAACAAGCAATAAAAATGGAATTGGAGCACGTGTAGAAATTTATGGTGCTTGGGGCAAACAAATTAGGGATGTACGTTCAGGAGTAGGGTTTAGATACATGGGAACATTAAACGCCCACTTTGGTATTGGTTCAGCCACACAAATAGATTCATTAATAGTTCGCTGGCCTTCTGGTAACGTTGATTTAATTTGTGCCCCTGATACAAACAGTGTTTTACACGTAATAGAAAGTTCTTCACCATCGCCTATTGCAGCTTTTACAGCAAATGCTGATGTTGTTTTTGTTGAAGATAGCGTTCTGTTTACCGATGCATCTACAATTTGTCCAACTTCTTGGAATTGGACTGTAGAGCCAACAATAGGTTGGGAGTTTAGCAATACAACTTCAGCAACATCTCAAAACCCATCTATAACATTTACTGAGGGGGGTACGTACGTAGTGTCTCTTGTATCGAGCAATGCCAATGGCGCAAGCACAAACCTATCTAGCGATACAATTGTAGTAAATTTAAATGTTGGGCTTTCCGAAAATACCATGAGCCAACTTTCGGTTTATCCAAATCCGGTTGTAGATGTGGTAAATTTAAAATTGAATAAAATGCCAATAAAAACAGTAAGGATAAGTTCAATTTTAGGATCTGAACTAGAAGCAACTTACAATAGGACAAACAACACAATTCCAGTTTCGCACTTAAAACCTGGCATTTATTTAGTATCGGTTACCACAGAATCTAATCAAGTATTGGTAACAAGGTTTATTAAAAAGTAAATTTAAAAAGGTATAAAAATTGCCTTATAGCAACTGTTAAAAACAGCGTAGTTTATTCATTTAAACTGCGCTGTTTTAGTATATAATACAAACGAATAATAGTATGGATCTTTAACGCTTGTAATATGCACAAATAAAAACAACAATTATTTTATACTCTTGTAAACCTATCACCTTCATTTTTAGTGATGGAGGTTAAATAATTTTTTGAAAAAAAATATACTTCTCCCATTCATACATTTTAGTGTAAACCTATTTTAGGACAAGTCATTAGAATAAATCACATAAACTTTATACATTCAATTATTGCATTTATAAATAAAACTCCTGATTCCTTAAGAGGTTTGTTGTTGTGCCTCCAGGGACCGTCCGCCGCGGCAAACATGGACACTAGGATTTTATTTTCTTAGTTTAAATTAGTACAAAAAACCTCCTGATAATTCAGGAGGTCTTTGTTGTGGTGCCTCCAGGGATCGAACCAGGGACACAAGGATTTTCAGTCCTTTGCTCTACCAACTGAGCTAAGGCACCATCAC
>CAIMMJ010000223.1 GCA_903842515.1 uncultured Bacteroidota bacterium
CGCTATCAAATCCAGTGTATGAAAAGTCGTAGTAGTACAGGTGTGGGCATGAAAGTGGATTTAGAATATAATATTGAAACCATGCGTATTACTGATCCCGGCCCAGATGCACAAAGTGAAAATGGTGGTCAGGGATTCCGTACAAGTAGTCAGATTATGGATCAGATTAAAACATCTGCCGCAACAACCAGCCCGCCTATGATTGCAGCCAAACCCAAGCCAGGATTTGAGTTAGAAAAGTCTGTACATGCAACAGTTGATAACAGTAAACTTAAACAAATGCTTGCTGGTTTAAAAACTAAAGCTGAATAAAAATACTAGAAAGATATACAAATGGCTGACCTTTATTGTCCAATGATCCACGGCGGACTTAATATTAATTTTAAAAACAACAATGGAGAGTTGGGCATAAATCAATGTTGTTTAAGTACCGAACCTTTAATGAGTTTAGACAATGATAAAATATGGAAAAATTTAAAATTTACTAGTTTAAGAGAAGTAAACAATCAAAATCAATGGGATCCTAACTGTTGGGAGTGCAGACAGATTGAAGCTGGGGGACTTAAAAGTTTTAGAAAATCAATGCTCGAACACTACGGAAAAAAATATAACTTGTCTGGCCCGTTGAGAATTGATTTTTTATTTGATAGAGGTTGTAATTTAGCTTGTACTATTTGCGGTCCTGAGAGTAGTACTTTATGGCAACAATATCTAAAACAAAATAATATGTCCTACACTAATTTAAATAATTCTACGGACGTAGACAAAGTAATATCTGCATTAAAAACTCTAGATTTATCTAACCTGGAACAGGTACATTTTTGTGGTGGTGAAACATTGTTAGGAACTTCATACTGGAAATTAGCTGAAGCGTTGGCCGAGCTTGTGCCCGATGCTGGAAAAAAACTTTTGGTAGGATTCCAAACAAATGGCACTCAATCAATAAATCCAAAATATTATAAAATAATAGAAAAATTTCATCTAGTAAAAATTTTTATCAGTATAGATGGGGTAGAACAAAAATTTAATTATCTTAGATGGCCTGGCGACTGGAATCAAATGACACAAAATATCATGCAAATGAGAGAAAAACTACCTGTGAATGTAATGTTTTGTATCACAGAAACTTTGAGTAATTTTAGTTTATTCTATTCTGGCGAAGTTGCAGCATGGATAAAAAATAATTTTCATGCAAATAGATTGGGCGATATAGTTGAGCATTCGCAGCAGTTAGCAGTACATAACTTGCTTGGTATAGATGCAATAACAGAGGAGTATGCCCAGGTTATCAAAGATAGGAATACTAAACAAATGCTTCCAAATAACTGGAAGGAAAATCCAAGCAAAATTAAAAAAATGCTGTCAGAAACTGAAAAACATGATCAAATTAGAGGACAAAACTGGAAAAATACATTTCCTGAGATTGTGCAATACTATTCTCGATATTTACAATAAATATCTAATAACGGAGTAGATTTTGCAAAAACGCACCCGCAGCATCTTAGATGAATTAGCCCACATGCCCGTGAGTAAAGATCGGGAAAATCTAGTGGAAAGTCGTGCTAGTCATGTTATTCAAGGTGCTATTAATTTGATTAATTATATTAAAGAAAATTACGATGCAGAGCAATCAGCTGAACTAGAACGCAGATTGCTTAACAGTATTCGTGCTCAAGATCCTGCAAAATTCGCCCGTGGAG
>CAIMMJ010000224.1 GCA_903842515.1 uncultured Bacteroidota bacterium
AAAATTGCTCAAGAGGTAAAAGCAGATTTCTCTATTGAATATAACTCCATTCCCGAAAACACCGATTACATTGTTATCTGCGTAAAAGACAAGGAAATTGAAAACGTTATTAATAGTGTTCCTATAGGAAATTATACTGTTATTCATACGTCAGGTACAGTTAGTTTGGAGGTGTTTAAAAATAAATTTAAAAAATTTGGTGTTGTTTATCCACTGCAAACATTTACCAAAGAAAAGAGCCTGAAACTAAAAACAGTTCCGTTTTTTATTGAATCTAATAGCAAAGAAAATTTGCAAAATTTAAAGAAATTTGCACTGGCATACTCAGCTAATATTTGGGAGGCAGACTCAGCTAAAAGAAAAAAAATACATTTGGCAGCAGTTTTTTCGAGCAATTTTGTTAATCATTTTTTGGTGCTTTCAAAAGAGATTTTAAAAACAGAAGAGATTCCTTTAGAAATTTTACATCCTTTAATAAAGGAAACAATAGAAAAGGCATTGCTGTTTGGCCCAGAAAAAGTTCAAACAGGTCCTGCGGTAAGGGGTGATAATCAAACAATGAAATTGCATTTAGAATTATTGGCTAATACAAAAGATATACAAACCCTTTACAAATTAATTTCACACTCTATTATAGAAAAACATTACGATGCTTGAAAACATAAATTATAAGTCGCAATTAAAAAATATTAAGTCAATTGTTTTGGATGTAGATGGCGTGCTCACTGATGGAACTATTGTTTTGATGGAAAATGGCGACATGGTGCGAACAATGAATATAAAAGATGGATTTGCAATTCAACAAGCAATAAAAAGCGGAATATTAGTATGTGTTATAACTGGCGCAAGGTCTGAAGCAGTTAAAACTCGTTTAAAATATTTAGGTGTGCAAGATGTGTATATAGGAGCATTTAACAAAATGGAAGCATTTGAAGATTATTTGGCTACCTATAGTTTAGATAAAAGCGAAGTATTGTACATGGGCGATGATATGCCTGATTACGAGGTGATGAAAATTGTGGGATTAGCAACTTGCCCAAAGGATGCAGTAAATGAAATTAGAGAATTGTGCAAATATATTTCTTCTTTTGATGGAGGCAAAGGTTGCGTAAGAGATGTTGTGGTGCAGGTTTTAAAGGCACAAGGAAAGTGGAATTTTAATTGATAAATTGTTATGCCTCCATTTTTAAAACTACTACGAATACCAAATTTATTAATTATTGCAGCATCAATGTTTTTGATGAAATATGCAATATTGCAAGTGTTTGTAAATGCTTCGGACTTAAGTTTTCAATTGGAACCCAAATTCTTTTTTTTGTTAGTGCTATCAGTTGTTTTTATTGCTGCTGGCGGCTATTTAATAAACGATTATTTTGACGTGGACATTGATACCGCCAATAAACCTAATGAGGTAATTGTGGGCAAAGAAATTTCCTCAAACACTGTAATCACTATTTATGCACTGTTTAATTTTTTTGGAATTGTGTTGGCATATTTTGTTGCAGCAAAAGTAGGCGTTACGCAATTGGCATTCGTACATGTAATTACCGTGGGATTATTGTGGTTTTATTCGAGCGAATTTAAAAAGATGTTGCTTATAGGAAACCTAATAGTGGCCTTGCTTTCGGCCGTTGTGTTTTTTATTCCTGCCATGTTTGAAATTCCATTGTTGATAAAACAGTTTAAAAAAGTGGTTGTAGAAAATGAAGAACTTTTTTTGATGTACAAACAAATTCCTTTGGCAATAGAAGCAAATTTTAAGTTTATGTGGTACTGGTCAAGTGCGTTTGCATTGTTTGCTTTTTTAATTTCCTTTTGTAGAGAAATTATAAAAGATTGCCAAGACTTAGAAGGAGACGAGAGGTATGGAGCAACTACCTTGCCTGCAAAATTTGGATTATCCGTAAGCAATAAATTTGCTGTGGCAATATTACTGGTTGTAATTTCTTTGCTAGCTGTTGCACAATATAATATTTTTATTGCCAAAGATTATTATTCGTTTTCATACATTTTAGTTTTGTTTCAACTGCCATTATTCTTCCTAGTTTATAAAACCTACACTGCCTACACTACCAATAATTATAAGTTTATTAGTAAAGGCTTAAAGTTAATTATGCTTGTAGGTTTGGGATACAGTGTGTTGTTTTACTATTTGATGAAGTAGCGCTTAAGGAGTACTTCGGGTTTTGAATAATTAATTTACAGAAAAATATTAACTGAATTTAATATAACTTAAAAACTGATTTATATCATTTTTTATGTACAAGTTTAGAAATATTTTTGCAGTGTAAAATGACGTATTATTTAAATAATGAGAAGATATAAAGGAGATATTTTGAATAATATTTGTAATATTGATATAGAAACCCAAAAACTAAACAACTATGGAATCAACAGAAAAAAAGCCAGTGTATGATTTACACCGCGAAAATCAGGAATGGATTAGTAAACTTTCTTTCTACGAGGACGAAATAAAAATCCTTAAACATCGTATTGAGGAAGTTGCCAAAGCCAATAATAAGATAGAAATTATGGCAATGGTTGAACATTTTCAAAATCAATTTATCATTCAAAAAGATGCAATTGATACATTTAAACATGAAATAAGATTAGCCGAGCAAGGCATTGTTGACTTAATTGATAAAAACCCTGTTGCAGCAGATAAAAAGCGAATGGATGATCACTCAGAAATTAGAGATAAGTTTACAACTTTTGAATCTCTGTTTCATTCAATGAAAGATGAATTAATGAGTTTTGTAGGCAAAGTTTTGTAAAGATTAACTCAAGAAAAAACAAATTAGGCTAGAAAATTTTCTGGCCTTTTTTATTGGTTTATTTTCCCTTGGTAACTGCTACTAAAGAAGAACTCTAATCTTATTCCACCAATTGGATATTTTACATTGTAAGAAAAAAACGGACAAAAGCCAATTCCTACATCGTAAAATAATTTTCTGATAATGTGTGCTTCGGCATAAAAACCAAGGTGACTAAATCTTACATTGTTTCTTAGTCCAAATGCCAGCGAGGGTCCAGCAATGTAAGAAATATTTAATTTTTTGTTTTCTCGCCTGTTGCAAATACCTAAATGCAAATCATTGATAAAATTATCGGTGTAGGTTCCCCAAATTACTGGCATTTCGGATCGCATAAAACCTGTTTGAAGGTAAATTTTTTTTACCCTAAAATTATAAGCTGCAGCAACAGGAAATGAAAATTTTGAAGGTGAAGTAAATTTTTGTACAATTCCAATCCCAATATTTACGTAGTTATTTACTACCTTAAATCTATCGCCATTAATGGTTCGTTCTCTTTGATTTTCGTCTCTTTTTTCGGTGGCGGTTTGTGAGAAACTATTTTGTGAGAAAATAATGAGAACAATAATTAAGCAAATAGAAAAAGCAAAAGTTCTAGATAAAAAAATTGAATGGTGTATTTTATTTGCCACTGTATTTTTAATAAATTCTAACTCTGGGATCTAATATGCCATAGATAATGTCTACCAATGCATTTATAAAAACAAATATGGCAGAAACAACCAATACCGCTCCCATCACTACAGGCAAATCAAAGTTGTCTAGTGCATCTAGCATTTCTTTTCCTATTCCTTTCCAACCAAAAACAAACTCAATAAATACTGCACCTGCCATTAAGCTGGCAAACCATCCCGATACTGCCGTAACTATTGGTCCCAAAGAATTTTTTAGAGCATGATGAATAATAATTTGATAGTTATTTAATCCTTTTGCTTTTGCTGTTCTTATATAATCTTGCGATAAAACATCCAACAATGAATTTCTCATTAATTGAGTAATTACTGCAAGTGGTCTTATTCCAAGAGTAAATGTAGGAAGAATTAAATTTTTAAATTGTAAATGAACTCCTTCTCCAAAATCATCCAATTCTAAAATGCTTCCTGATAAATTTAAACCGGTATAATCGCCCAAAACAAATGCAAAAAGCCATGCAAAAATAATGGCAACAAAAAATGAAGGCCCCGACATGCCCAGTGAGGCTAAAAATAAAAGCAGCCTGTCTAAAAAAGTATCTTTATTAAGGGCTGCAAAAATTCCAAATACAATTCCTAAAATTGTTGCAAAGCTCATTGCTGCAAATGCCAATAAAAACGTTGCAGGTAGTGTTTCGGCAATTATTGAACTTACTTTTTTGTTGGTTTGATAAGACTTTCTTAGGTATGGAAATTTAAAATGAATTTCAATGTTTTTAATAGAAAAAAGTGTAAATGAAGATCCATATTTTTCTTCTGCAAAAAAGGTAGAATTGTCTTTGTTTTTGCTGTGAAAAGAAACAGGAGAGAGGTCGTTTAAGTAGATAAAAAATTGAGTTGCCAAGGGCTTATCAGTGCCCAGTTCTTTTCTAATTGAGGCTAGTGCTTGTTCGTTTGCTTGCTGCCCCATCATCATTTTGGCAGGATCGGCAGGAATAATATTAAACAAAAAAAATATAACCGTTACAACTCCTGCAAGAACAAGAACGCCATTTAAAATTTTTTTGAAAATATAATCTAGCAAACTAAATTATTTAGTAAGTGTGAATGTTTTGTTTAGGTCTTTAAAATCAGGAAAATCGTTGTGGTGCCACATTCCTTTTACCACACCTTTTTCTAATAATACTAAACCGGGATTGGAGCGAATAATTGTTTTTAGGGCAGTTCCATCGCAAGAATAAAAAGGATACATGCATTGATTTTGATGCCTAAAATCTTCTATGTCTTTACCAATAGAGCCTGAAATTCCAAAGAAAGGGATTTTGTTTTTTTCGCATTCGGCCTGAAAATTATTTACCTCTTTTAGAACATCAACATCGGTTTTTTTAATGTCGTAGGCAACCAGCATAAATGTAAAACCTGGCGTTCTTAATATAGAATCTGTAATATTTTCTCCTTCTGGCGTGTTAATAGTAAAGTCGTGAATTGGCGGTTTGTAGCCTTCTACAATAACTTTGTTTTCTGTTTTTACCCACTTCCAAAGTGTGTCTTGCCAAGGATAATTTTTTGTGGTAAACTCTTGGGTTACACCATCTTTTTGATAATACAAAACTGTTTCGGTTACATCTAACTGAGCACCTTCTGGAATTTCCATTGCTTTGGCAATATCGGTTCCAACTTTGTAAGGTCTAAAATCTATTGCTGGCAAGTGCATAATACAATTTATATTAAACCAAAAAGAAATTATTGTTGACGCAATGATTAAACCGTTATCTAATTTAGAAGAAAAAAGCGGTTGAATTTTATTTCTCCAAAGAAAAATTGGTAAAATCCAAACCAGTAAAACTATGTCTTTGGTAAACGATTGCCAAGGGGTTAAGTGCAATGCATCTCCAAAACATCCGCAATCTGTAACTTTATTAAAATAGGCCGAATAGAAAGTTAAAAAGGTAAAGAAAATTATCATTAACAAAAGCAGCCAAGAAAATAGTTTCATTCTTGAACCAATAAGAGTTGCTAAGCCGCAAACAATCTCAAAAACTGTTATTAAAACAGAAAGCGTTAAAGCAAACGGAACAAAAAATTCCATTCCAAAAACTTCAAAATATTCTTGAAGTTTGTATGAAAAGCCTATTGGGTCGTTGGCTTTTATTAGGCCAGAAATAATAAAAAGTACACCAACTAAAATTCTACAAATTGTTACTATGTATTTCATAATTATTTATTGTTTTTTTCTTCGTTTATTTTTATGAGAGCAAATACGGAGTAATTAATCATGTCAAAATAATTTGCATCAACACCTTCAGACACTAATGTTTTTCCGTGGTTATCTTCAATTTGTTTGGTTCTAAAAATTTTCATTAGAATTAAATCTGTTAACGAACTAATTCTCATGTCGCGCCAAGCTTCTCCGTAATCGTGATTTTTATTGTTCATTAATTCTTGTGCTTTTTGTGCATAAGAATTATACAAAGTCATTGTTTTTTCTTTTTCAAGTTCAAGTTCAGTTTCTTTTGTCTGCTCCAGTTCCAGTTGTATAAGTCCAATAATTGCATAATTTATAATACCCATAAATTCGGGCTCAATGCCTTCTTCAATTTTTTGAATACCTTTTTCTTGAATGGTTCTTATTCTTTGGGCTTTAATAAAAATCTGGTCAGTGATTGAACTGGGCCTTAATATTCTCCAAGAAGTTCCGTAATCAATTAGCTTAGTTTCAAAAAAAGATTTACAGAAGTTTATTACTTTTTGGTATTGTTTATTTGTAGTATCTAAATCTAGCATAGGATGTGCAAAAGTAGTGATTGAAATTTATTCTCCCAATAAGTTTGGCTCTTCGCCACTAAACAAGGAGTAATCTGGGAGGGAGCTTCCTGCAATTCCTTTTATAGAACCATAAAAATGAGTAGCATTGGTGAGTACTTTATCGAGCTGTTTTTCTCTTTGTTTCCAAATAAGTTCCATTTGTGTTTTTTCTTTGATGATACTGGTTTTCATGGTAACAAAACCTTCTACAATAGCTTCCATAGACTGTTTGAACTCATTTGAAGTTAGGTAATTGTATAGCATTTGCATTTTTTCGCCTTTGTTTTCTTGAGATTGAACCGCTTCACTAATTTTAATTAACGAATCTCTCAAAACCAATGCCATACTTCTTACATCCGAAAATTTACAAATCCAAACACCGTCTTTTTCTCCAAAAAATTCCATGTCTTTTGGCATAACTTCAGTTACCAAAATTGCAATGTGAGCTTGTTGGTTTCTTAAATCTATTTTTAATTTTTCTATCCATTCTTTAGAAAAGGATTTTGTTCTTTTGCTTTCGTAAATAATTTTTCCGCAAACAATTCCTGCGTTTGTTCTTACCGTTTGAATTGCATCTGCACCTTTAACTCCTTTTCCTACCTCTTCTATTAAATCAAATGGGAATGCAGATTTCAATAAGTCTTCTAAGGCTAATTCCTGCACCTCGCCTTGAAGTTGCATAGATCCTTGTTCGGCTTTTCTTCGCATCTCTTCGGCCATTTTCTTTTGGTCTTCCAACTGCTTTTCCATTTCTTTGAGCCTCATGTTAAATTCATTTTCTTTGTTCAGAATTTTTTGTTCCTCAATTTTTCTAATGTCGTCGGTAAGTTTGGTTCTTTCTTCTGCCAGTTTTTTTTGTAATGTAATTTCTAACTCTTGCTCTTTGTTTTTCATGGCCTGCTCTTTTTGCAGAAATTCCAATTCTTTTTTTCTTGCTTCGGCAAGCCTGGTATCGTTTTCTTTGAGTTGATTTTTCATGAACTCAATTTCCGTGGCTACCTTTTCGTTGGCAGATTTAAGCAATTCTTGGGATAGCTTTATTTTCTCTTCCTCAATTTTTGTTTTAATTAATTCGTTCTGTTGTTCTTTGGCTGTTTCAAGTTGATTTTTTAGTGCATTTAATTTTGCATTTTCTACTTTTAATTTCTCTTGTTCATCCTTCCACTTGGCATTTAACTCATTTTTTAATGCCGTCTCTTTTTTGCTAAATTCATTTATAAAGGATGCTTCCAGTTTTTTAGAAAGTTCGTTTTCTACACTAAATTCGTGTTTGCAATTTGGGCAAATTATTGTATTAATTCCTGTTTCCATCTTTACGCTTTTCTGTATTTTTTATAAATTTTAATTGCAATCATTAACACTGCTGTAAATGCCAATAACCCTAGTAGCCCATAAATCCAATCAAGAGTAGATTTAAGAACAACAACAAACACAATACTAACCAAAAATAGTGTGGCAACTTCGTTCCATATTCTTAATTTTTGTGAAGAAAATTTGTACATTTCTTTTGTTTGCTGGTTATAAATTGCCTGGCATAAAAAATGGTAAACTGTAAGACCTAATACAAAACATAATTTTAAAACAAACCACGATTGATACAAATAAGAAGGAACAAGAACCACCATCCACCATCCAAAAAGGAAAGTAAAAATCATGGATGGCCAAGTAATTCCATACCACAATCTTTTTTGCATTATTGCAAACTGAGTTTTTAAAATTGCTTCAGCTTCGTTTTTATTTTCATCAGCTTCTGCTTTGTAAATGAATAATCTTACGATATAAAAAAGCCCGGCAAACCAAGTTACCACAAAAATAATATGCAAAGATTTAACATATAACAATCCCATGTTTATATTTTTTTGAGTTCAAAGTTAAACTATAAACGATTAACTTACTTTTGTAAAAAAATAATTATGAGTTTAAAACCAAAAACAGCAAAAGAAACCTTGGCCGTATCAACAGTAATTGTATTGCCAAACGATACAAACACCATTGGAAATATGATGGGCGGCAGATTATTGCACCATTTAGATATAATTGCAGCAATTTCTGCTCATAGGTTGTGCAGGAGAGTTGTGGTAACTGCGGCAGTAAATAACGTAGCATTTAATTATCCAATTAAACTGGCAGATATTGTAACGCTTGAAGCAAAAGTATCAAGGTCGTTTAGCACATCAATGGAGGTTTGTATTGATGTTTATGTAGAGAACCACTCTACAGGTAAAAAAACAAAATGCAACGAAGCCATTTACACATTTGTAGCGGTAGATCAATTAGGCAGCCCAATTGGTGTTCCAGAGCTTATTCCTGAATCTGAGGAAGAATTAGAAAGATATAATGCTGCATTAAGAAGAAAGCAATTGAGCCTAATTTTAGCAGGAAAAATGAAACCACATGACGCAACAGAATTAAAAAAATTATTTGAGTAATACTATAGTATGTTAAAAAGAATTCTCTTATCGCTGCTTGTAATTCCGGTTTTGGGAGGATTGATGTACTTTTATTTTAACGCAAAAAGTAAGAATACTCAAAGGTTTGAAGTTTTAGATGCTATTCCAAATAGTTTTACTTGGATTTTGCAGATTAATGATATTAACAAAACACTTAAAAACTTTTCTGGAGGCGAGACAATAATTGATTGGTTGGCCAAAAATCCTGATAATTTAGAGAGCCACAATTTAATTGCACAGATTAAAAGGTATGTGCAAACAAACAACGATTTTTTTAATAAAATTGCCGGTCAAAAAGCGGCAATTGCCTTTTTTAAGGAAGAGGGCAATTCACATTTTGTAATTTATGCAGAAAGCAAATTATCTAAGAGCGATTTTTTTGAGTTGATAGATGGAAAATACAATCAGGAAGAAAGTAGTTCAATAAAAATTTATTCTGCAACTGTTGCTCAAACTAAGCTGTACTTTGCTTATAAAAATGGTATTGTTATACTCACAAAATCAATAGCTTTATTAGAAAAATCACTCGTTAATTTTGAGAGCAACGAAAAGTGGAAAAACCAGAAATCGTTTAAAGAACTTTGGTTAACTTTAAATTCAAATGCTGATGCATACCTGATTGCAAATTCTAAAACAATAGCAGCAAATATTCCAAATTATATTACAATAAATCCTTTTGAATTTGTAGGTGAATTGTCTTCAAATTTTGTAGTTAATGCTCTAACAATAAATAAAGAATTTATCAGTGGAATTGGAGTGGCTAACACAAGTGATAATTTGTTTTTTAGTGGCTTAAAAAATCAAAGTCCTATTGAGCTAAAAAGTATTTTAAGCTTGCCAATTGGTATTGCTAAGTTTCAGTTATTTGCATTTAGCAAACCTCAAGAGTTCATAAAAAATACATTTTTAGATTCATCTTTTTTTTATAAAAACAGTGCTTTAACAAAAAGTTTTAATGATTGGTTTTTGGCAGAAAATATCAATGAAATTGCAAAAGTAGAATATAGAAATTCTAATTTTTATGTTTTACAGAAATCAAACGATGATTGGTCTTGGAAACCTGATTCAAGCCTAAGCACAAAAGATTCAAATGTTTTTAAAATTAAGTTTAATAGTGATATGTTCAAAGAGAGTAGTATTAAATATTCCTTCGATTCTATTCATTATTTTTCTGTTTTCAAAAATCAAATAATTTTAGCCGAAAATAAATCTAGCTTATTGGTTTATTTAAAATCATTATACAACGATGAAGTTTTAGGAAACAAAGAATTTTCTGACGTTCTAGAAAATATAAACTCTATAAAGGCAAATTACTTAATTTTAGAAAAGAATAAATTTATACTAGACGATAACATAAGAACTACCAATCAAAGCTGGACCAATAAGAAATATTTTTCGGCCTTTAGTTTGTCTATGAATGAAAAAGTTTTTGAGTATTCTTTTATAAATTCTAACAACGTAAACCCCAAAGTTTTTCCTGATTTAATTTTTTCTGAAACAAGTGAAAACTTTCCAATAAATAATTGTATTTATTACAAGGATTCTGAAAAAGAATTTATTGTTACCAAGGGAAGCAATAATTTAATTGAAGCATTTGATTTTAATGGTAAGTTAATTTGGCAGTATAAAATTAGTGGAGAAATATTAGGTAAATTAAATATCATAAAATTCAAGGAAGATAAAAATA
>CAIMMJ010000225.1 GCA_903842515.1 uncultured Bacteroidota bacterium
ACCAAATTATTTTCAAAATCATACTTGGTAAAAAACGATGCTCCGCTTTCTGTTTTAAGAGGATTTAAAAAAACTGAATGGAAAAACATCATACAACAATCGGGTGCAAAAAATTTTTCTATTAAATACAAATGGGCCTTTAGGCACCAAGTAATTATTTATGCAAATTAACCAAAGTAATTTATACGATTGTGCAATAATTGGTGGAGGATTAGCAGGCCTTTGCCTTTCTATTCAATTGGTAAAAAACGGTCATAGTGTTGTACTTTTCGAAAAAAACAACTATCCTTTTCATAAAGTATGTGGCGAATACATATCAATGGAAAGCTATGATTTTATTCAGTCTTTAGGCCTTAACCTTAATAAAATGAACCTGCCTAAAATAAATCAGCTTAGCGTAACGGCTCACAAAGGATATAAAATTTCATCAACTCTGGCAATGGGAGGCTTTGGAATAAGCAGATACACTTTAGACAGTGAACTTGCTGCTATTGCAAAACACAATGGAGTGTTGGTTCTAGAAAATTGCTCAGTATCCAACGTTAAATTACAACAAGAAATTTATACAGTAGAAACATCTAAAGGAACAATAAATTGCAAAATAGTTGTTGGGAGCTATGGTAAAATTGAACCGCCATTTATTGAAAGAACCAAGCACAATAAAAAAGGAATTTACATTGGCATTAAATACCATATAAAAACAAAATTTCCCAGCAATTTAATTGAACTCCATAATTTTAAAGAGGGTTATTGTGGCATTTCTAAAGTAGACAATGATACCGTTTGTTTGTGCTACTTAACCACTTCAAAAAATTTAAACAAAAACAACAATGATATTAAGCAGCTCGAAAAAAATGTGCTGATGAAAAATCCGTATTTAAAGAAATATTTTACAGAATCAGAATTTGTTTTTGACAAACCTTTGGCCATTAGCAAAATTGGTTTTGAAAAAAAACAAACATTTAAAAATAACGTTTTGCTTATTGGCGATTCTGCGGGAGCAATTGCCCCACTTTGCGGCAACGGTATGAGCATAGCCATGAGGTCTTCTAAAATTATTAGTAACTACATTTCTTTATACCTTCAAAAAAAAATTACTAAAAATCAACTTATTAAATATTACACCAAAGATTGGAATACAAACTTTTCTCTTAGAATAAAAATCGGGTATTATTTGCAAAAGCTTTTTGGAAAGCAAGCAACAACTTTGGTTAGTTTAAAAGTATTGTCTGCATTTCCTAGCCTGTTTCAAAAATTAATAGCACTAACGCACGGAAATAAATTTTAACAAAACATAAAAATTTATCTTGTATAACATAAACTCCATACTAGAATTGAAATAACTACAGAAAGCAAAAGCAACTCATCTAAAAAACTAATTACTAATAACTTTTGCGGCAGAAAAAATCAGAATCTGAAAGCTACAGCAGAAATGTTCTTTAAAACTATTTAGTAGACCCTCAAATTCTCGTAAAGTCAATGAAATCAATTGATTTTAACGAAAACATGGGATTCAAATCTACCGTTTTCTGATGTTTATTTTTAAAAACATGGTATTTTTTCGGAGCG
>CAIMMJ010000226.1 GCA_903842515.1 uncultured Bacteroidota bacterium
AAAAAACAACAAGCTGTTATGGCCTTGTATAGAAAAGCAGGCGTAAATCCTCTGGGAGGCTGTATTCCTATGCTTTTGCAACTGCCAATTTTGTTAGCAATGTTCAGATTTTTTCCAACGTCAATAGAGTTACGTCAAAAAGCATTTTTGTGGGCAGACGATTTATCTTCATACGATACAATACTAAACCTTCCATTTATGATTCCTGTTTATGGAGATCATGTAAGTTTATTTACAATTTTAATGACTGTTTCTACAATCATTTACACAAGAATGAACAGCGGACAATTCGCTGGAAATGCACAAATGGAGCAAATGAAGTGGATAATGTATTTAATGCCAATTTTATTTATGTTCACATTAAATAGCTATGCTTCTGGTTTAAGTTACTATTACTTTATTGCAAACATGCTTACGTTCTCCATCCAATATGGAATGAAGTTAGCAGTGGACGAAGACAAGATTCATAAAAAAATTCAGGAGAATAAAATTAAACCACAAAACAATAAAAAGTCTAAGTGGCAACAAAAATTAGAAGACATTCAAAAACAACAAGCACAAATAGCCAAACAAAAAGGCAAGAAGTAATTAATCTAAACTAAAAAAAATGGCCGACGATAAAAAAATTATATTCTCCATGGTTAAGCTCAGCAAAACGCTGACAACCGGAAAAACAATATTAAAAGACATATACCTTTCTTTTTTCTACGGAGCAAAAATTGGAATCATTGGTTTAAATGGTTCAGGTAAATCTACATTATTAAAAATTATTGCAGGCGTAGAAAAATCATACCAAGGCGATGTTGTTTTTTCTCCCGGATATTCTGTAGGATTTTTAGAGCAAGAGCCTCATTTGGATGAAACAAAAACTGTGAAAGAAATTGTGATGGAAGGGGTGCAAGAAACGGTTGATTTATTAAAAGAGTTTGAAGACATTAATTTAAAATTTGGCTTGCCAGAGTATTACGAAAATGCTGAGGCAATGGATAAATTAATGAATAGGCAAGCAATTATCCAAGATAAAATTGACGCTATTAATGCTTGGGATTTAGACAATCAGCTAGAAGTTGCAATGGATGCTTTGCGTTGCCCCGAAGGCGATACACCAGTTAAGGTACTGTCGGGCGGCGAGCAAAGAAGAGTGGCCTTGTGCAGATTGTTGCTTAAAAAACCAGATATTCTATTGTTGGATGAGCCTACCAATCACTTGGATGCAGAGAGCGTAGATTGGTTAGAAAATTTTTTACAAACCTACCCTGGAACTGTGATAGCGGTAACCCACGACCGTTACTTTTTAGATAATGTGGCAGGTTGGATTCTAGAGTTAGATAGGGGAGAAGGTATTCCTTGGAAAGGAAACTACTCTTCGTGGCTAGATCAAAAAGGAAAACGTTTGGCACAAGAAGAAAAAACAGAAAGTAAACGTCAGAAAACGTTGGCTAGGGAATTAGAATGGGTAAGGCAAGGAGCAAAAGGTCGCCAGGCAAAAGGGAAAGCTCGTTTGGCAGCTTATGACAAACTGATGAGTGAAGACTCAAAAGAAAAGGAAGAAAAATTAGAGATATTTATTCCTAACGGACCCAGATTGGGGAACGAGGTAATTGAATTTGAAAATGTTTCTAAAGCATACACAGATAAAATATTGTTCGAGGATTTAAGTTTTAAACTTCCTCCCAATGGAATTGTTGGAATTATTGGTCCAAACGGAGCAGGAAAATCTACTTTGTTTAGGATAATTATGAAGTTGGTGGAGGCTGATAAAGGAACTGTGAAAATTGGAGACACAGTAAAAATTAGCTATGTAGATCAATCTCACAAAGACATAGACGCCGACAAAACAGTTTTTGAAGTAATAACAGGTGGTACAGAAACTATAGAATTAGGAGGAAGGCAATTAAATGCAAGAGCCTATGTTTCTAGATTTAATTTTAACGGTGCCGACCAAGGGAAAAAATGTGGGGTTTTATCTGGTGGAGAGCGTAACCGTTTGCATTTGGCAATGGCATTAAAAGCAGAAGGAAACGTATTGTTGCTGGATGAACCAACCAACGACATTGACGTTAACACACTTAGAGCTTTGGAAGAAGGTTTAGAGAATTTTGCAGGGTGTGCTGTTATTATTAGTCACGACAGGTGGTTTTTAGACAGAGTATGTACTCACATTCTTTCTTTTGAAGGCGATTCCAAAGTCTATTATTTTGAAGGCGGTTACAGCGAATACGAAGAAAATAAAAAGAAACGTATGGGTGATGTTGCACCAAAAAGGATCAGGTATAAAAAGTTGACGGCGTAAGGTGGAGTTTTGAATTTTGAATTGTAAATTTGTAATAAAATAAATTTAGTTATGCCAACTATTTCAATGTTTTATGGGATTATTATAAGGATGTACTTTGCTCCTAAAGAACACAATCCTCCCCACATACATGTTTATTATCAAAGCGAAACAGCATCAATAAATATAAATACATTAGAATTATTGTAAGGTAAAATACCTTCTAAACAAATGAGGATGGTTTTGGCTTGGATTGAAATACATAAAGATGAATTACTTGCAAATTGGGCATTATGTCAAAACGGAGACACACCTTTTGGTATTGACCCACTAAAATAAAATGACATGTACAAAGCAGTAATAAAAGTAATGCCAATCGAAAATTATCAATTGAATTTGACATTTGAAAATGGCGAAAATAAAATTTTTGATGTGAAACCCTATTTGAATTTGGGTATATTTAAAGAGTTGAAAAACCTAGAAATGTTTAATACTGTGAGGGTGAGTTTTGACACAATAGAATGGCAAAACCAAGCAGATATTGACCCTGAAACTTTGTATGAAGATAGTGTAGCAGCAAAATAATTAACATGGAGCGGCTAGCTAGTGCGAGGATATTAAAAGAAACGTATGGGCGATGTTGCTCCGAAAAGGATAAGGTATAAAAAACTAAAACATAAATTATTAAACTTCTAATTTGTTCAGAAAATTCAACATTCGTGTTTACGGATTATTTATAAAAGACAATTGTGTATTAGTGTCGGATGAATTTAGATTTGGAACAAAAATGACAAAGTTCCCCGGCGGTGGATTAGAAGTTAATGAAGGATTAGTTGATTGCATTTTGCGGGAATGTAAAGAAGAATTTAACCAAGAATTTAAAATTATAAACCATTTTTATACCACAGAATATTATATAACATCGGCTTTTAACCCTAACGAACAATTAATTAGTATTTATTATACAATTGCTCCACTTGATGAAATAAAATTTAATATTTCAAGTGTCCCATTTGATTTTGATTTTATAGAGGATGCTCAGAGTTTTAGATGGATAAAAATACCAGAAATTTCATCTAACGATTTCACCTTTCCGATTGATAAGTTGGTGGGAGAGAAGTTGAAAGTATATTAGTTTTGCTGCACATCTTTTGTAATAACACTCACTCTATAAATTAAGAAAATACAAATAAGAGTAAGGCCAATCATTAAAAATCCTAATGCATCGTAGTGTTCCAAAGGGCTGTATTTGTTTTTTTGTACTACAACCATTCCACCTACAGCTGCGGCAACACCACCGGCAACTTGTTGCAGCGAAGAGTTTATACTCATAAATGCACCGCGGTCTTTCATCTCAGGCAAGGCACTTACTAATGCCATAGATGGAACCATTCTACCCATAATTCCAATCATCATAGTAACATTAAAAAATACTACCAATAAAAATGGACTCGGACCTAATTGCGTATAGAAAAATACTACTAAAATTAGCCAAATTGAAGCAAATGCAAATAGTTTAAACTTATTTATTTTATCGCTGTATTTTCCTATTAATGGCATAATTAATAATGTGCTTACACCGCCTATCATAAACAAAAGCGGAAGTTGCTCCTGCGTAATGTGCAAGTTATTTATTGCAAAAGCGCTTCCCCAAGGCATCATCATAAAACCGCCCAGTGATAAAAAAGCAGTAGCTAAAAATCCTATTCTGTAATTTTTTTGTTTAATAGTATGCAATAAATGATGGAAAGCACTTTGGTCAGAAGGAGTTTCTAAATGTTTAGTAACAGGTGCAAGTTTAACAACTGCCAGTGTCCACACTAATATTGCTAAAATTACAATCATAAAAAATGGCGATTGCCAACCAAAGTGATTGGCCAAATACAAACTTATTGGAATGCCTAACACCTGACTTGCTCCAAAACCCATTTGCAAAAACCCCATTACTCTACCTCGTTTTTCAAGGGGAAAAAGATCTGCAACAATGGCCATAGATATAGAACCTATAACCCCGCCAAATAATCCGGTAATTATTCTTGCTGCCAATAAAGTAAGAAAGGAGTGTGCAATACCGCAACAAAATGTACCAAGTATAAATCCTATATAAAAAAATAGAAGAAGTTTTTTTCTGTCAAAACTATCTGCAAATCCTGCGGTTAGCAAACCCGAAATTCCTGCACTAAAAGCATAGGCCGAAACCGACCAACCAAATTGTGTGGTAGTTAATCCCATCGACTTCATCAACAAATCTCCTAACGGTGACATTACCATAAAATCTAAAACAACCGTAAACTGAGTCATTGCAAGTATTACAATTACAAATATTTGATAAGCAGAAAGTTTAGATTTTGCTTCAGATAGCTCTTTATTCATGGAATTTTTTATTGGATGTAAATGTACTTTATTTGTAATAGCACCAATAAAAAAAACCGCAACGTTTTAACATTGCGGTTTAATTTGTTTTAATAGTATCTTATTTGTGATAAAATACTTCTTTAATAATGTGGTCGCCTTTCCAATGTTGTATTGCAACCTGGTCTAGTTTTACTCTGGCTCCATTTGTAAAAGTTAATTCCATCCAGTTTTGAACCATTGTTATTCCATTTTCCTCGTCAGAAGTAAATGCATCAACACCGCCTCCGTGAATTTCTTTTACAGATGCAACAAAGTTTTTTTCGTATTCTCTGTTGGCATCTTTTCCTACTCTTGGTTCCTCACCAATTTCTTGCATCACCACTTCCGGGTGATAAAATTTTTCAAAGGCATCCATTATTTGTCCTTGGCCTACCATTGAATATAGGTCTTTTGCTTTTTGTAAGTAACTCATTTTTTTTAAAATTAAATTATTAGTGTTTAAACATTGATTATGGCAAATATACAAACTTTAATGTTTAAACATTGAAATTAATCAATTTTAATCAATTGAAATGCTGTGGAACTATAATTTAGAGATTATTGAACATTCATCAAAAATATAAAAAGATATATCCAAAGTATATCTAAAAAGTGCCAGTAGATAGAACAGAGTCTAATTCCTAAATACCTATCGGATGAATAGTTGCCTTTTTTTGAATTGTAAGTAGTTATTGCAAGTGCAACAAAACCTCCAATAATGTGTGCTGCATGCAATGCAGTTAGCATGTAAAAAAATGAACCCGATGCATTTGCATTTTTACCTGTAAAATATACTCCTCCGCCAATCATGTTAGACCAACCTGAGAATTGTAATCCTAAAAATAGCAAACCAAGAACAAAGGTGTAAAGCAAAAATGTGGTGGAGCCCTTTTGGTCGTTCTTTTTTATTTTTGTCAGTGAAATATTCATTGTTAAACTGCTCAATAAAATAAAAAAAGTGCTAAGGTAAAATTGAAAAGGAAGTGTTAGGGCTTGCCAATTACCTTCGCCATGCCTTACCACGTAAGCACTTGTTAATCCTGCAAAAAGCATTACCATGCTTCCAATTGCTATAATTAAAAGTGGAATGGCAACTTTGTTTTTAATTTGATCTTTTTCTGAAATATTTTGTACTGCTTCCATTAATTAAATTTTATCTAAATACATTGCTAATTGCACAAGCGGCAAGTAAGCAAAAGAGCCAAACATTAAGTTTTTTGCCGATTTTAAACTACAATCTTGGTACAATTTTAATGATTGATACGAAAACAGAATTCCAAAAATAATGTTTAAAATAAGTGAAGTAATTCCTGTTAAATGAAAATAATAGGGTAGAAGAACTATTGGAATCAAACTAAAAGTATACACCATAATTTGAAAGGCTGAGTTTTTATCTCTTCCTTCGGTAGAAGGTAACATTTTAAATCCGGCTCTTTTATAATCATCATCTAAAACCCAAGCTATTGCCCAAAAATGAGGAAACTGCCATAAAAATTGAATTCCAAAAACCAACCATGCAGCAACATCAAATCTACCGGTTGCTGCCACATAGCCCAACAACGGAGGAATTGCTCCCGGAAATGCTCCTACAAATACAGCAAAAGGTGTTTTTTGCTTTAAGGGTGTATAAATAAATGTGTAGGAAATTAAGGCAAACAATCCCAATAAAAAACATGCTAAACCCAGCCAAATGTAAAGAATTGAAAGGCCAACCACACCAAAAGCTATTGAAATTATGTAGGCTTCTGATAAGCTCATTCTGCCATCAGGCAACGGTCTATTGGATGTTCTATTCATTAGCTTATCCAAATCTTTTTCAATTATTTGGTTAAATCCATTAGATGCTGCAGTAACAAAAAAGCCACCCGTAATTAGCATAATTAGCGAAGAAGAATTAATCTCATCTGCGCCAAACAAATAACAAAGTGCTGCAGAAAGCACCACCAAACTGGCCAATCTAAACTTTGTAAACTGAACAATATCAGAAAATTTACTGTGTTTTTTTTCCTGAATATTATTTTCTTCGGGCAATGATTGAGAGTTTAAATTTATTGATTCTTCCAAAGTTTTAAATTTTCACTGTATTAAATTACAAATGCTATTTTCATATTTCTATTTAACAAGCTCTCTGCCTATGGATGAATAATAGTATCCTAAATTTTTCATCTGGTCTAAACTGTACAAGTTTCTGCCATCAAAAATTACTTTGTTTTTTAATTTAGAACCTAAAATTTCAAAATCCGGTGTTCTAAATAAACTCCACTCTGTAGCAATAATTAATGCGTCGGCATCATTAGTTGCAGAATATTGGTCTTCAGAAAAAGAAATTTTATCTTCGTAAATCCTTTTAACGTTATTCATTGCTTCGGGGTCATAAGCATCAATTAGTGCACCTGCAGAAAGCAGTTCATCAATCAAATATAAAGCAGGAGCTTCTCTTATGTCATCGGTATCTGGTTTAAATGCCAATCCCCACACTGCAATTTTTTTTCCTTTTAAATCATTTTTAAAATAATCTTTTATTCTGGGTATGAGTGCAGTTTTTTGTTTTTCGTTAACTTCCATTACTGCTTCAATTATTTTAAAATCATAATCTACTTCTGCAGCAGATTTTGATATGGCTTGTACATCTTTGGGGAAACAACTTCCTCCGTAACCAATTCCCGGAAATAAAAATCTTTTTCCAATTCTATCATCGCTCCCAATTCCTATTCTTACAGCATCAACATCTGCTCCTAATCTTTCGCACAAATTAGCAATTTCGTTCATAAACGTAATTTTTGTTGCTAAAAAAGCATTTGCCGCATACTTGGTAAGTTCAGCAGATTTTTCATCCATAAAAATTATTGGATTGCCCTGGCGAACATAAGGTTTGTATAATTCTTCCATCAATTTTTTTGCTTTTTCGCTCCTTGTTCCCACAACCACTCTGTCAGGTTTAAGAAAGTCGTCAACAGCAAATCCTTCTCTTAAAAATTCCGGATTAGATACAACATCAAATTCTACCTGTGCATTTTCTGCAACAGCTTTTGTTACTTTATCAGCGGTTCCAACAGGCACAGTACTTTTATCTACAATTACTTTGTAGTCTTTTATTATTTTTCCTAGATCCTTCGCAACCCCTAAAACGTAACTTAAGTCGGCACTTCCATCTTCGCCCGGAGGAGTTGGCAAAGCAAGAAAAATAATTTTAGCTTTTTCAATCGCTTCTGCCAAACTTGTAGTAAATGAAAGTCGGCCTGCTTTTATATTTCTATGAAACAAAACATCTAAGTGAGGCTCATAAATAGGCACCTCACCTGATTTCATCTTATTTACCTTTTCTTCGTTTATATCTACACAAATTACATTGTTGCCTGTTTCTGCTAAACAAGTTCCGGTAACTAAACCAACATAACCCGTACCTACTACTGCGATATTCATTAGCTTGTTTTAAAAATTATTTTAGTTTTTATTGACGTATTCAAGCACACTTTCTATGATGTAATTTTGCGTATCAATATCTAATTCTGTATGCATAGGCAATGAAATTACATTTTTGCAGAGTTCTATGGTAATTGCAAAGTCTTGGTCTTTGAACCTTGCATCGGCATAAGCCTTTTGGTGGTGCAAGGGTTTAGGATAATAAATCATGGCAGGAATTTCTTTTGATGCCAAAAACAGCTTTAAACCATCTCTGTCTACTCCATTTAATGTTAATGTATATTGGTGATAAACATGATTTGAAAAATTTGCAACAAATGGAGTTTTTATTTTTGAGTTATTTGCAAATCCCTTGTTGTATATTTCTGCTGCATTCTGTCTTGCTTTTGCATAGTTGTCTAAACTCCTTAATTTAATTCTTAGGATTGCTGCTTGTATGCTGTCTAACCTAGAATTTACTCCAATGTCATCGTGAATGTATTGAACAGACTGTCCATGATTTGCAATCATTCTAACTCGTGCAGCAAGTTGATCATCGTTGGTATATAAAGCACCACCATCACCGTAGCATCCTAAATTTTTTGAAGGGAAAAATGATGTGCTTCCAATTGTTCCTATGCAACCAGCTTTTTTTGTTGTTCCGTCTTTAAATTTGTAGTCAGCACCTATTGCCTGAGCAGTATCTTCTATAACAAACAAATTGTGTTTTTTTGCAATGTCCATTATTGCTTCCATTTGGGCACATTGGCCATATAAATGAACAGGCACTATTGCTTTTGTTTTGGGTGTAATTGCTTTTTCTATTGCTGCCGGATCTATTGTAAAAGTTTCAGAATTTACTTCTACTAAAACAGCTGTTAACCCTAAAAGTTTAATTACTTCTGCAGTTGCCACATAGGTAAAATTTGCAGTAATTACTTCGTCGCCGGGTTTTAAGTCCAAGGCCATCATGGCTATTTGCAAAGCATCGGTTCCATTTGCACACGGAATAACATGTTTTACATCAAGATAAGCCTCTAATTCTGTTTGAAAGGCTTTTACTTCTGGACCATTTATAAATGCTGCAGTATCAATTACCTGATGAATGGCAGCATCTACTTCTTGTTTTATTTTTTGGTATTGACCTTGAAGGTCAACCATTTGAATTTTTTTTGTGATTTGTGTCATATTTTTCAGAAGTTTGCAAAGATACAAATAACTGAATATTGACAATTAATAAAGTGGAAAACATTGTAAATAAAATAAAAATTAAGTTTTTCTTTTTTTTTGTGTTTCTTATTTTTTGTAATTCCTCTTTTGCAATAAGAAATCCCAAGGACTCAATTATTGCTGTAAATTTGGTGGGATTGTCATACGGCTATCAATTTCCTCAAAAAGACTTAAAAAACAGATTTT
>CAIMMJ010000227.1 GCA_903842515.1 uncultured Bacteroidota bacterium
GATTTTGTAAAAAGCAACCATAGGTGTGGGTAAACCACGTTTACTTTCTGGTAAAAAAATACCTTTGCCGTCAACCATCAAAACGCCTAAACCACCTGCATCTTGGTGTTCATTCATAAATTTGATAATTTTTTCGAACGTATCTTCTTCAACAAGAGTATCCGGATTTAAAAGTAGTACGTACTTTCCTTGTGATTCCTTTATCGCTTGATTATTAGCAAAAGAAAATCCTGTATTTTTTTTGTTCTCAATTAAATTTACAAACGGAAATTTTTCCTTCACTAAATTCACAGAACCATCAACAGAATTGTTGTCTACAACAAATATTTCGGCGTCAATATTTTTTGCAGCTTTCTCAACAGAAAGGAGGCACTGCTCTAAAAAATATTCAACATTATAGTTTACAATTACAACCGAAAGGTCTTTCATAGCGGTAAGTAACTAATTTTTTATTTAATTATTTTATTTTGAAGAAAAAGTATTTTCAAAAGGCACTCTATTTATAATGGAACGGCCAAGTGTAACTTCATCTGTATACTCAATGTCTTCGCCAACCGCCATACCTCTTGCAATGGTGCTTATTTTTATATTTACATCTTTTAATTTTCTATAAATATAAAAATTTGTTGTATCTCCCTCAACAGTTGTAGCTAATGCTAAAAGTATTTCTGTGGCTTCGTTTTTTGTGATTCTATCTACTAAATTTTCTAAATTTAAATCGTTTGGCCCTATGCCGTCCATCGGAGAAATAAGTCCTCCCAAAACATGGTAAACACCTCTAAACTGATTGGTACTTTCTACCGCAATAACATCTCTAAAATCTGCTACAATACAAATCAATTGATGATTTCTTTGTTTGTTGGTGCATATTTCACATTCTTGTGCATCAGAAATGTTGTTGCAGCTTTTGCAATATCCAACGTTGGCTTTCATTTTTTGAAGTGAACTTAAAAAAGCATTTACTTCATGTTCTTCTCTTTTTAAGAGATTTAATGTAAGGCGCAAGGCAGTTTTTTTTCCAATGCCGGGTAAACTAGCAAAAGCATTAACGGCATCTTCTATTAATTTTGAGGGAAAATTCATTTTGCAAATTTAGAATTGAATTTTTGAATTTTAATATTATTTGAAACTTGATTAAAATACCTCAGAAAAATGGCTTATTTTTGTTAGATAAATATCAAATTACAGATGAAAGTAGAACAAATATATACCGGATGTTTGGCACAAGGTGCTTATTACATTACATCTAATGGAGAGGCAGCGATTATTGATCCACTGAGAGAAACAAAACCTTATTTAGATAGAATAGAGAAAGATGGTGTAAAATTAAAATATATTTTCGAAACTCATTTTCATGCAGATTTTGTTTCTGGTCATCTTGATTTATGTAAAAGTACTGGTGCAAAAATTGTTTATGGGCCAAATGCAACTTGCGAGTTTGAAGCAACAATAGCAAAAGATAATCAAGAATTTAAAATTGGTGATGCAACAATTATTGCTCTTCACACACCGGGGCACACCATGGAAAGCACCACCTATTTATTGAAAGATTCATCCGGAAAGGATTATGCAATTTTTAGTGGCGACACTTTATTTTTAGGTGATGTTGGAAGACCCGATTTGGCTCAAAAAGCAGCAAATATGACGCAAGAAGGACTTGCTGGTTTATTGTTTGACAGTTTAATGAATAAGATAATGCCTTTGGCAGACGATGTTATTGTTTATCCTGCTCATGGAGCCGGAAGTGCCTGCGGAAAAAACATGATGAAAGAAACTGTTGACACCTTGGGCAATCAAAAGAAAATGAATTATGCCTTAAATCAGCCCAACAAAGAATCATTTATCAAGGAAGTGTTGGACGGATTAACTCCGCCGCCTGCTTATTTTGGAATGAATGTGGCAATGAATAAAAAAGGATACGAAAGCTTTGAAAGTGTTTTTAATAATGGCATGAGAGCGTTATCGCCACAAGAATTTGAAGTTGCTGCCGAATCCAGTGGTGCATTAATTTTAGATACAAGAAATCCAGAAGTTTTTGCAAAAAGTTATATCCCTCAGTCAATAAATATTGGACTAAATGGAGATTTTGCTCCTTGGGTTGGCGCTTTAATTGCAGATGTTAACCAACCTTTACTTTTAGTAACAGAGCTAGGAAAAGAAGAAGAGGCAGTTACTAGATTAGCAAGAGTTGGTTTCGACAATCAAGTTGGCCATTTAAAAGGTGGAATAAATGCTTGGATTGAAGCAGGATTGGAAGTAGATAAAGTAAACAGAATTTCTGCTGAACAATTTTCAAATGATGTAAAAATTGGAGAAAGTAAAGTTGTGGACATAAGAAAAGAATCAGAATACGCTGCAGAACATATTGATGAAGCATACAGCAAGCCATTGGCATATATAAACGATTGGATAAAAGATGTAAATCCCAAAGAACATTTCTTTTTACATTGTGCGGGAGGATATAGAAGTATGATTGCAGCCAGCATACTGCAAGCTAGAGGCTACAGAAACTTTTCGGAAATTGAAGGTGGCTTTAAAGCTATTGCCGAAACCAAGGTTCCAAAAACAAATTTCATTTGTAATAGCAAAATTTTAAAAGTTTAGTAATTGATAGTACATTGTAGATAAAATTCCTCTTTTCTAAAAATTTCTATTGTTCTAATCAATTACTTTGCTAAGTAAATTTTACTTAGAAAGTTTTTTATGAACTCAATTTCTATTTTACTTGTTGTAGGAATTTATTCTTTATTGCTTTTTGTCATTACTTGGTACACTGCAAGAAATGCTGGCAATGCTGGATTTTTCAAAGGGAATAATCAGTCGCCTTGGTACATAATTGCCTATGGAATGATTGGTGCCTCCCTATCGGGAGTTACATTTATGAGTGTACCCGGTTGGGTGGGCACAACTCAATTTTCTTATATGATGGTTGTGTTCGGTTATTTAGCAGGGTATACTGTAATTGCAACAGTTTTATTACCGCTTTATTACCGTTTAAATTTAACGTCAATATACACATTTTTAGAACAGCGATTTGGTTTTTGGAGTTATAAAACCGGAGCGTTTTATTTTTTATTGAGCCGAACAATTGGAGCATCTTTTCGAATGTTTTTGGTAGTAACTGTTCTTCAAACTTTTGTCTTTGATAGCCTTGGCGTTCCATTTTGGATAACGGTTCTAATATTTGTTTGTTTAATCTTGTTATATACTTACGAAGGTGGCATTAAAACAATTATTTGGACAGATACTTTACAAACTACTTTCATGTTGCTTTCAGTTATTATATCTGTTTTTCTTATAAAAAGTCAATTGAACATGAGTTTTTCATCTTTAATTGATAGAGTTTCTGAATCGGGATACTTAAAGATGATTAATACAGATGTAAACAGCAAACAATTTTGGGTTAAACAGTTTTTTAGTGGCATGTTTATTTCTATTGTAATGACAGGTCTTGACCAGGAAATGATGCAAAAAAATTTAAGCTGTAAAAATTTAAAAGATGCTCAGAAGAATATGTTCAGTTTTAGTTTTGTGTTGGTTTTTGTAAATCTTATGTTTTTGTTTTTAGGGGCATTACTTTATATTTATTCGCAAGAACTAAATATCTCTATTCCTGCAAGAACAGATGAACTTTTTCCATCTATAGCCATTGAACATTTAGGAACTTTTGCAGGACTTATTTTTATAATTGGACTTATCTCTGCCGCTTATCCTAGTGCAGATGGTGCATTAACTTCTCTTACAACATCGGTTTGTATTGACTTTTTGGGCTTTCAAAGCAATTCAAAACTTACAGAAGCTCAAAAGAAAAAAACAAGAGTTGGGGTACATATTTCCTTTGCATTTGTATTGCTTTTGGTAATAATTATTTTTAGGGCAATAAATGATCAGGCTGTTGTTTCAAAGTTATTTACAGTGGCTGGTTATACTTATGGACCACTCTTGGGCTTGTATTCATTTGGGTTGTTTTCACAAAGAAAGCCAATCGACAAATTTGTTCCACTAGTCTGCCTACTTTCACCCATTATTTGTTACATTTTAAATGTAAATAGTAAAGAATGGTTAGCCGGCTATGAGTTTGGTTTTGAGTTACTAATTTTAAATGGATTAATAACGTTTATTGGGTTGTGGTTGTTGTCGTTAAAAACTATTGTAAAAATTAATTAGTTGTTTTTTTCTTTAGGCACCTTAATGAGCAAAAATAAACCCACAGCAAAAAAAATAATTAATGCTAAAATTGGAGTTCTCATTGTGGCGCTTAATTGTGTTATTATTCCAAAGGTTAACATTCCAAATACAATACTTAATTTTTCGCAAACATCATAAAAACTAAAATAGGAGGCGTGGTCTTTTGTTTCAGGCAAAAGTTTAGAATACGTAGAGCGTGAAAGAGATTGTATTCCTCCCATAACCAACCCAACAAATCCTGCCACAACATAAAAATGAGCAGGAGTAAAAACAAAAAAATAGGTTCCTAAACAAATAAATATCCAAATAAGAGTACAGATGATTAATGTTGGAATATTACCAAGTTTTTTTGATAAATAAGAAAACAAATAGGCTCCAGCCAATGCTACAAATTGAATAATTAGAATTGTGGTAATTAGTTGCCCCGAGTCCATTTTAATTTCGTCGGAACCAAAATGATTGGCCACTAGCATTACGGTTTGAACACCCATGCTATAAGCAAAAAATGCAGGCAAAAAGGTAAGGAGTCTTTTGTCGTTTTTTAACTCTGAAAAAACTTTTCTAATTTCTTTGTATCCTTTAAAAAGGGAACTTCCGCTTAATTTTTCTCTTTTAATTTGGGGTTTACCATTTGGTAAAAAATAAAAAGGAATTTGTGCAAATCCAAACCACCAAAGTCCAACTAATACAAATGCATACCTCATCATCAGCATTTTTTCTGCACCTGTTTCTCTTGTCATTATTAGAGCAAGAGATGCAATTAATAAAATAGAACTTCCCCAATAACCCATGGCAAAACCTTTTGCACTAACCTTATCTTGCATTTCGGGTGGAGCAATTTCCGGCAAGTAGGCATTGTAAAATACTAAACTTCCGCTAAAACCTATACAAGCAAAAATTGCCATTAAAATGCCAAATCCAATGTTTGTATTGTCAAAAAAATAAAGAGCAGAACAAGCACTAGCGCCCATGTAACAGAAAAATTTCATAAAAGATTTTTTATTTCCGCTGTAGTCTGCAATACCCGATAGCAGGGGAATTACAGCAGCTACCAAAAGAAATGAAAATGCCAAAGCAAAATCATACAATGCTGTGTTTTTTAAAGTAAATCCCAAAAAATCAATTGTATTTTTTATAATGTTACCATCTGCGTCTTTTTCTGAGGTAACTAAATTATAATAAATAGGAAAAATAGTAGCTGTGATTACTAAATTATAAACGGAGTTGGCTAAATCATAAGTTGCCCAAGCATTTATTATTTTTTTTTGAGATGCAGATTCTTTCATATTAAACTTTATGTTTATAATTCTTTACGGAATCAATAAATAATTTTGCTTTTTCTTTTTCTACGTCCGGATAAATTCCATGTCCTAAGTTAGCTATATGACCTTTTGGTCCAAAGTCGAGCAACATTTTTTCGGTTTCTGCAACAATTGTTTTGTTATCAGAATATAAAATACAAGGATCTAAATTTCCTTGCAATGTTTTATTGTTCCCTATCAAAGCTCTAGATTCTTTTATATCCATATTCCAATCTAAACCAATTGCATCACACGATAATTTCCCCATATTTTCTCTGGCAAAAAAAGCACCTTTTGCAAATACTGTTATTGGAGTTTCCGGAAACTCGTCTTTTATAGCTTTGCAAATTTTTTGAATGTAAAATAGTGCAAATTCTTCGTAGTGCTGAGGACTTAAAATTCCTGCCCAAGAATCAAACAATTGAACCATATCAGCTCCAGCTTTTATTTGATCTTTTAAGTAGTTAATTGTACTTAGTGTAATCAATTCAAGTAGTTGATGAGCTTCATGTTTTTGCGTGAACATCCATTTTTTTGCTTTTGAAAATGTTTTGGAGCCAGAACCTTCTACCATATAAGCCAATATTGTAAATGGTGCCCCTGCAAAACCAATCAATGGAACCCTATTATTCAACTCCTTTTTTGTGAGTTTTATTGCATCAATAACGTATTGATAATTTTGTAAATGAGCTATATGTATGGAATTTAAATCTTCTTTTGTTTGAATAGTTTTTTCGAACCATGGTCCTTTGCTTTCAATCATTTTATAAGGAAGACCCATAGCTTCAGGTATAACCAAAATATCAGAAAAAATTATTGCAGCATCAACACCTAAAATGTCTACTGGTTGTATTGTAACTTCGCAAGCAAATTCAGGAGTTTTTACTAAAGAAATAAAATCACCCATTTTGGCTCTAACTGTCCGGTATTCTGGCAATATTCTTCCTGCTTGCCTCATCATCCAAACTGGAGTACGTTCTACTACTTGATTTTTTGCAGCTCTTAATATTAAATCGTTTTTTAGCATTAAATAAAATATTTTTTCAAAGTTATTATTTTCTATCTCAGCTTTAAATATCAACACTCATTTTCCATGATAATAACTCAAAATCATAAGGTAGGGTTTGAGAAATGTCTCCACTGTTTATCAAAATCCCACCATCTTCTCTGAAAACTTTGTTAAACCATCTCAGATTTTTTGTAGAATCGGTATTTACTTTTTTTGCACTTTTAATTTCTATAGGAATCAACTTTTCTTCTTTCTCTAAAATTAAATCTACTTCATTTCCGGCACTGTCTCTAAAAAAATACATCTCGCCATTTTGCTCTTTGTTGGTTCTGTTTTTTTTAATTTCTGATACAATAAAGTTCTCGAAAATAGCTCCATAATATTTACTTTTTTTTAGAGCAGAAATAGAATGAATGTTTAATAAAAAACAAAGTAGTCCTGTATCATAAAAATAAATTTTTGGAGACTTAATTACCCTTTTGTTAAAATTTTGATGGAAAGGAATTAATGAGTAGGCAATGTAGCTACTTTGCAATATGCCCAACCAAGAATTAATGGTTTTATTGTCAACACCAACTTCGTTTGCTAGTGTGTTTACATTTAATAATTGTGCGGCTCTTCCTGCAACAAGTTTTATAAATTTATTAAATAAAAATGTGTTTCCAATATTCTTTATTAATCTTACATCCCTTTCAACATAGGTCATTAAATAGTTGCTTAACCACCTTTGGGGTGTGGTTTTTTTTGTTACTATGGAAGGATAAAACCCATTTAAAATAGATTCTTCCAAACTTCTGTTCTTGTATTTGGTTCTTTTTAGTTCATTTAAACTAAATGGAAGAAGCTCAATGTATCCTACACGTCCAGCAAGCGATTGAGATATATTTTGTTGCATCAAAA
>CAIMMJ010000228.1 GCA_903842515.1 uncultured Bacteroidota bacterium
ACAGTCAACAGTTTTCAAGACTGCCGCAATCGACCACTCTGCCAACTCTCCGCCGCAAAAGTAGTATTTATTTGTACTACAAAAAAAGTTTTTTGAAATAAATTAAAATTAAGATATAATTTTATAATTATCAGCACATTAAGTTTAAACTATTTTTTATAACTCTTAAATAATATCGTAAAATTTACCATTAATGAACAAAATCAAGCCTTTTGGTAGGTAAATTTTCAATTAAGAAATAATAGTATCCACTCAATAATTATTATTCCTAAATTTGGTTTGCCTAACTTAAAACAGATTTTACTCGTTTATGTTGTATAAAATAAAAGCCTTATTTCTTTCATCCTTTTTCTTACTTTCTATAAACTCTGCCTTTTCTAGAAACATAGAAGTAGCTGTTCAGCTCTGTAAATTCTACAATTTGCAGCAAGGTCCGTATGTAGAAACCTATATTTCTGTTGATGGTTCTACCTTGGTGTGGACAAAAAATCCCTCCGGAAAAATGCAAAGTTCTATAGACATTTCAATAATTTTTGCCAAGGGCGATAGCATCTTTAATTTTAATAATTACACGCTGTTAAGCCCTGAAATTGAGGAAACAGAAAAGAACAAACCTACTTTTTTCGACATTAAAAGGTACTTTCTTCCCTCAAACAACTACACCTTAGAACTTACTATTAACGATTTTAATAAAAAAGAAAATACTTTTTCGGCAAAACAAAATTATTCATTAGAGTTCAACAGCACCGAATCAAAATTTTCGTCAATAGAATTTTTGCGTTCGTATGGCAACAGTACCGAAAACAAAATTACAGTAAAAAATGGCCATGATTTAATTCCGTTTATGGGAGATTTTTTTGGGATGAAAATTAATGAATTGTCATTTTATGGAGAGCTCTATAACACAAATGAAAGCATAGGAAAACAAGAAAAATTTATTGTAAACTATTCCATAGAAAATTATGAAACCAAACAGCGTTTAGATAATTTTTCGGTATTTAAAAAAATGGAAACTAATGCAGTTGTTCCATTTTTGCAGGTGTTTGATATTACTACTTTGCCCAGTGGAAATTATAATTTAATTCTAGAAGCAAAAAACAAAAGCAATGAAGTGTTTGCAAGCACCAAAATATTTTTTCAAAGGAGTTTACCCTTAAAATTAGTTTCAGAAGATTTTTCTTCTAACCTAAGTTTAGAAAATACGTTTGTAGAAAAATTTAGCAAGGACACTCTAATAGATTTAATAAGATGTTTACGCCCCATTTCTGATAGATTAGAAGTAGACTTTGCCAGAAATGTAATTGACTCAAAAGAAGAAGATAAAATGAAATTATTTCTTTATCAATTCTGGGTAAAAAGGGACAAAAATAATCCTAAAAAACCCTATGATTTTTACATGAAAGAGGTATTAACTGCTGATCAAATATTTGGAACAAAAATACTAAGAGGCTTTCAAACCGACAGAGGAAGAGTTTATTTGCAATATGGAAAACCAGATGTAAGAGACCAACACGAAAACGACTCTGGCGTTTATCCCTACGAAATTTGGCAGTACTATAAACTAAACAACAGAACAAACAGAAGATTTATTTTCTATAATCCAGAGCTGGCTACCAACAGGTGGATTCTATTGCATTCTGATGCTATTGGCGAAACAAGAGACGACAGATGGCAACTTAAATTAGAGAAATTACAAAAAAATAGAAGCGACTTGCAAAGGAACCTAGACACAGAAAGAGGTATTGATTTCTTTGGAAACAGAATAAACGAAAATTTTAGTACACCTCGATAATTTTTTAATGAGAAAGAAGGTTGCGGTTGTTATTTTAAATTGGAATGGAAAAAAATGGTTAGAGAAATTTTTACCTGATGTACTAAAGTATTCCTCTACTGAAATTTCTGATGTTTATGTAGCTGACAACTGCTCTACAGATGATTCTGTTGAATGGCTAAAGGAGAATTTTTCTGAAGTAAAGATTATTCAAAACCAAAACAATAACGGTTATGCAGGTGGATACAACGATGCACTAAAAAATGTTGATGCCGATTATTTTGTATTATTAAATTCTGATGTTCAAGTAAGTAAAAATTGGTTAGAACCCATACTTTCAATCTTTGAAAAAAA
>CAIMMJ010000229.1 GCA_903842515.1 uncultured Bacteroidota bacterium
CGATTAGAAGAAGCACCCTGCTGTTTGGGTTTTTTATCTTTGGGTTGTTTTACTTTTGGTGGAGACTGAACCTTTGGTTTTTGGACTTTGGGTTGTTTAGGTGGAGCTTGAAGCTTTGCTTCTTTAACTTTTGGTTGAGTCTGCAGCTTTATTGAGTCATCTAATGAAATCTTCTTCCCTTTAAAAATACTAGGCCATTTAATCGCATTGATTTTCTGCTTCAAATTAAGTTTTTGTGCATGAACCCCATTAAGGTTAATGCCTAAATTAAAAACTATAATAAATAAGAAAGCAATTCGTCTGAACCTTCTATATAATGGATTAAGATACATGCAGTAAAGATATATAATTATTTTTTTATACGGCTTATAAATAAATCCGTAACAAGTACTTTAAATGCGCTTGATTTAACAAAGTAAAAATGTACAAGGACAAACCAGATGAATGCACAAAATAAAACAAGAATCAGTTTAGGAACTGCTGCTGTTACAATTAAAGACACTAAATACGGCAATATAAAATAAGGAATGGCGAAAACAATTTCACGTAGAACAACCTGGTTCGTATTTTTAAATTGTATCACTTTTGATGAAAAATAAATAAAGGAAGATAAAACAAGTAATTCGGTGCATAGAATAATATAGGCAGCCCCCTCTTGCTTAAACCTTGGTATTAATAAAAAAGAAGCTACTAAACTAAACAACATACCTGCAACTGCAGATTTTAAAATGGCGCTATCCTTAGAGTGCACACTTAAAATTTGAAATCCAAAAATAGTAGAAAGACTCACAATCAAAATTAAGGGTGCTGTAATTTGAAGTGGTATAATAGCTAATTCAAAACTGGATCCAAATAATATAAAAATGATTTCGGGTGCTAATAGATATACTAATACAGCAATAGGAATGCCAATACTTATGACTAACTCAAAAGATTGATTCAACATTTTTTTAAATTGTACCAGATCTCCTTTTTCAAAATATTGAACCATTTTTGGAAACATCGCTGCTGTGATTGCAGCGAGTACTGCAATAATAATCTTTACCAGTTTTAAAGGTGCACTATAATATCCAACACTTTCATTGTCCGCTAATATTCCAAGTAAAACTGTATCAAAATGCAAATACACACTAATAGAAAAAATAGTCAAAAACAATAAAAACAAAGGCTTTAGATGTTGTATTAAATTCAATTCTTTGATTCGAGTATTTTTTAAATCAATGAACTTAAATAAAAAGATAAAATTAATAACTCCTAAAAAAAAGGTCAATCCAACTTGCAACTGCATGTACTTAACGTAATCACTAGCCTCTTTAATAAAAATAAAAATTGCAGCAACAAAAATAAGTCGAATGATAAAAAAACGAACAGCAATATATTTAAACTGATTGATACCAGTAAAAAACCATTCTAATACAAAAACCTGAAAAAAGAAAAATACAAATGACCAATAAAATAAATTAGCATGACTTGATAATCTATTGGTATACCCTATTGTAAAAAGATAGAGTACACTTAAAATGCAAGTAGCAATTAGATTTATTAAAAATAGTTCTGCAAAAGTGTTTGAAAGCGCTTTGGGTTGATCTTGTTTTTTTGCAATCTCCCTTACGCCATATACGGAAATACCCAATGCTGCCACCAAAGCAAAATAACGTGCGTAGCTTTCAGAAAAATTATACAATCCAATATTTTCGGGACCTAATACCCTTGCTAGATAAGGAAATGTGATTAGTGGAAAGAGCACTTGAGATATTGCAAGCAGCACATTGTAAAAAATATTTTTCTGAGTCTGCATCTTAAATTATCTATAACTTTCGTCTACAAGAAAACGATATAAATTTGTAAATAAAGTAGGGATTCTTTTTAACTTATACTCAAGTAGTATGCCATACACATATTTTCTATGAATCACATCACGCAAAAATTCTGCACTAAATTTTGTTGGATCTCGATTTACAATATCCATACAATAAGCCTGCAGTTCTGCAATCTCTGTTA
>CAIMMJ010000230.1 GCA_903842515.1 uncultured Bacteroidota bacterium
AAAATGATGAAACCAATATTGGAAGAATTAAAAACAGAAATAGGTGATTCCGCAAAAATTATCAAAATTGACGTAGATAAAAATCCACAAATTGCTCAAGCATATAAAATACAGGGAGTTCCAACATTGGCAATTTTTAAAAATGGCCAAGTAATGTGGAGACAATCCGGTGTTGTGCAGGCAAAAGAGTTAAAAAGTCAATTAGAAAAATTCAAATAATATATAGTAGTTATGAAAAGAATATCAACCCTTTTATTCGTCGCCTTTAGCTTTTTTGGTCAAATTAATTTTAGTTCTTGCCAAAACAAAAGCAGTTATCAATTAAACGTAGATGATTTTCAAAAAAAACTAGCCTTGGCATCCAACGCAATGGTAATTGACGTTAGAACCACTGGCGAATTTGATGGAGGACATTTGAGCGACGCAAAAAACATTGATTGGAATGGAAGTAGTTTTGAATCGGAAATTCAAAAACTAGATAAGTCAAAATCATATTACGTTTATTGCTTAGCTGGAAGCAGAAGTGCTTCGGCAGCAAATAAAATGAGGAGTTTAGGTTTTAAAGAAGTGTATGAAATGCAAGGTGGAATTATGGCATGGAACAATGCAGGAAAATCTTTGTCCTTGCCTAAAAATGCTACTACAGCAAACACGCTGAGCCTTGAAGATTTTAACACAAAAATAAGTTCAAACAACAAAGATATTTTATTAGTAGATTTTTATGCACCTTGGTGCGGACCATGCAAAAAGATGGCTCCAATGTTTGAAGAAGTTGAGAAAGAGCAATCTTCAAAACTTAATTTTGTAAAAATAAATGTAGACGAGAACAAAGATCTCTGCAAAAAACTTGGCATTGTAGATTTACCCACTACCATTATTTATAAAAACGGAAAAGAAATTTGGAAAAAATCTGGTTTTATCGAAAAGAGTGAATTATTAAAAGCGTTGCCTTAAAGCAAATAGAAAAATTAAATTATAGTTCTATTTATTCAAAATTTCCAAAGCTTTGTCAACTGTAATTTTTTTGTTGTTGGCATATCCAACAAGGAAGGCATCAATTAGTCCAACTTTCTGTGCTTCCTCTCTAAGGCGATTTGCTTCTTCTGCATTTTTAAATTTTCCTATGGAGTAAGTTGTTAATCCATCATCGCCTTTTACAGCATCAATTCCTTTGGGAGCTAATTGCAAAAATAAGTTTAAAGTTTCAACTGGGACATCTTTTCTAAAAACACCAATTTGAACTTTTATAAACACTTCGGAGGCAGAAACATTTGAGACATCTGGGTTTGTTGAAGAAATTGAATTATTTACAGAAGAATTGCTGTTTTTAATAAATGCTTTTTGGTTTACTAGTGAACCCGAAACTAATGCTGAGTTTCCTTGATTTCTTTCAATTTCGGCAGCTTGCTCTAAGCTTATTCTTCTTTTATTAAAAAATGGAATTACAAAGGCATCTCTTACTCCTGCATTTACACAGAAATTTTTTGCGTCGTTGGCCTCTGCCCTATTATTATATATTCCAACTGAATATCTAATGTTTCTGTTTCTGAGCGTATCGTAGTACAACGGAGAAAGTCCGTTTAATGTTTTAGAGTTAACCAGAGTTTTGTAAACTCCAACTTGAACGGTATATAATAATTGTTCGAAAGATTTTAAATTCTTTTGTTCTTTAAGTATTTCAACAATTTCTGGATTATTGTTTATGTTTTCCGCAATAGCATCTGCTTGGTTAATTTGTCCCCCATCACAATCTTTTCCACTTGCTATTAACGCTCTTGCAGCAGTTACCGAAATTTTTCTTCCATTACAATAAGCTACAACAAAACAATCGGAATAAATTCCTGCAGCAATTTGTTTTCTTAAATCATTTGCAGCCGCAAATTGAGAGAATTCACCTGCAAAATATCTAATCATTCCAGTTGCTGAGTTTTCTCCAAAAATAGGTTGTATTTCTCCAAAGGCATTTTCTGCAACCTTGCGTTTAAATGCCCCAATTTGCACTTTAAAAATAATTCCTTTTGGAGTAGTAGCGTCATAAGCAATAGCGATAGCATTTGAATTGCTGGTGCTAGAATTATTGGTTGTTGAAGTATTATCTACACTCCCTTTTCGATTATTTGTTTCGGTTTTGGATGCAGATTCTTTTACCTCAGCAGGTTCTTTGCTTAATTTGTTTTGTTCTGTTAATTCTTCCTTAGGTGTATCGG
>CAIMMJ010000231.1 GCA_903842515.1 uncultured Bacteroidota bacterium
AAACTTTTACAGAAATAGAAAAATGGTCTATGATGTATGGAGGTATCGCCTATCTGAAAAACGTTAGAACAAAAATTAAAGCAGATCTTGATGCAAATATGCCGGCATTTAAATTCATCTTTAAAAAGAACGAATTTGAGTTGAACGATTTAAAGTTAGGACTAGATGGATACTTTGCAATGCCCAAAGAAGACATGGACATGGATTTGAAATTTAATTGTGCACAAACAAGTTTTGCAAGTTTTCTTTCGTTGATTCCAGGCTGCTACACCGCAGATTTTAAAGATATAAAAACAAAAGGGAGCTTTTCATTGTCGGCTTTTGTTAAAGGTATTTATAATGATAAAAAAATGCCTGCATTTGCCATTGATTTACTAGTTTCAAACGCAAGCTTTCAATACCCTTCATTGCCAAAATCAGTAAACAACATTAACCTTGACGTTAGGGTAAAGAATCCTAATGGAAACCCAGATAAAACTGCAATTGACATTAATAAATTTCATGCAGAGATGGGCAACAATCCTTTAGATGTTGCCATGCATATTTTAACACCGGTGAGCGATCCTTTTATTGATGGAACAATTAAAGGAAGAGTTGATTTGAATTCGATAAAAGAATTTGTTCCATTAGAGAGTGATCAAAAACTAAGCGGGGTGATTACTGCGGACGTTTATTTAAAAGGAAATAAATCTACAATAGACAACAAAAAATATTCTGATTTTAGTGCTAAGGGAAATTTTATGGTAGAGAATATGAATTATGTAAGTAAAGAAATTCCTTATGGTATGGCTATTTCAAAAGCGGTGTTAAACTTTACTCCTCAAGCTGCAGAGCTTGCTCAGTTTAATTCTAAAATTGGAAAAAGTGATATAAATGCATCAGGTAAAATAGAAAATTTTATTGGCTATGCTTTAGCAGACGAAAAGCTAAAAGGTAAGTTTATAGTGAATTCAAATTACCTTGATGTGAATGAAATAATGGGAGAGCAAACTGCTTCCGAAACCGCAGCAGACACATCTAAGGCAAGTATTATAGAAGTTCCTGCAAACATAGATTTTGAACTGGATGGAAATTTTTCTAGAATGTTGTACAGCAATAAGGCCATGAGAAACGTAAAAGGAAGGATAGTAGTAAGAGACAGCAAGGTGGCTATGCAAGATTTATTTATGGTGTTATTAGATGGGTCAATGGTTTTAAATGGCACTTATTCAACTGCTACAATTAAAAAGCCTGAAGTAGATTTTGACATGAAAATTGATAATTTTGATGTGGCAAAAACAGTAAAAACTTTTGCTACCATAGAAAAATTAGCTCCCATAGCAAAACAATCTAATGGTAAGTTTTCTGTTCAATTTGCGTTTAAATCTATTTTAAAACAGGATATGAGTCCGGAGCTTACCACCTTAAATGGTGCCGGCAAACTACAAACCAAGCAAGTAGTAATTACAAACTTTCCTCTGTTTAGCAAAATTGCCGATGCTATTAAAATGCCAGAATATAAAAACTTGCCATTAAATAATACCAATCTTTCATTTTCTTTTAAAGATGGAAGAGTTAACGTACAGCCTTTTGACGTTAAAATAAAAAATTCTGTATTTAATATTGGGGGTTCACAAGGATTTGATCAAACAATAGATTATAAAGTAAAAGCAGAAGTTCAAACCAAAGATTTAGGAGCAGGAGCAAATCAAGTGGCATCTAACCTAACAGCATTGGCGAACTCAAAAGGAGCAAATTTTTCTGTTGGAGATAAAATTTCGTTAAATATGGTTGTTACAGGAACTGTTGCGGACCCCAAATTAGATGCCGGTTTATCTGATTTAAAGAATAATCTAAAAGACCAGGCAAAAGCAGAGTTGGACAAAAAGAAAAAGGAGCTAGAAGATAAAGCAAGAGCAGAAGCAGAAAAAAAGAAAACAGAGTTGGAGAATAAAGCCAATGCAGAGCTCGAAAAGAAGAAAGCAGAATTGGAGGCAAAGAGAAAAGCAGAAGAAGATAAACTAAAAGCAGAGGCAGAAAAAAAGAAGAAGGAATTAGAAGAAAAAGCCAAAGCCGAAGCAGAAAAAAAGAAAAAAGAAGTAGAGGAAAAAGCTAAAAAAGAAGCAGAGAAAAAGCTGAAGGGCTTGTTTGGAAAATAGTTTAGTTTTTTGGATGTGGTTTTCTTAAATCTCTTTCAGGCAAGCCTTTTATAGCATTGTCAGAATCCGTAGGTATAAGTGTGTTATCGTAGCCATCGAACCAATTATTTTTCCAGAATATTTTAAAATACGTTTCCTTGCTCATACTATCATAATGCAACAACGAAGAGGTATATTGTTTAGTTTGAAAGATATTTAATTGAATTGCAAAAACTACTAGTAATGCAACAGATTGTTGCACAATTGCATTTGATTTTAAAATTTGGCTAATTGTTGCACACATTGGTATTGCAAGCAAAGGGAAAGAATCTATAAGTGCCCTTTGGCTAAAACTTCCTCCATACCACCAGCACCACCAGCAAGAAATTATATAAAGATTTAATGGAACAAAAATATATAAAACAGTGCTCCATTGTTTGGTATATTGTTTAAGGAAAATAATTCCTACAAACCCTAAAATTATTAGTGGTGTATAAATAAAAAGTCCTTTTCTCCAACTAAATAAAATATCATATAAATGAGGATTTGTCCAGAAAAAATTTTCACCTGTATAGGAGTAAAAAAAATAACTTCCGGTTTGCATTTTCCAATACATAAATTGGGGCATCCAAATTGTTATTCCTGCT
>CAIMMJ010000232.1 GCA_903842515.1 uncultured Bacteroidota bacterium
AGCCAACAACAATTCGACCATCTGAAACTAAACCAGCCACCCCAACTTTAAAGTTTGAATACGGCGCATAAGCCTTTGTCATTACCTCTTTGGCTGATAAATGGAGTACTTCCCAATTGATTTCCATGGGGTAATTCTCCTACGAAATTAAACTATTTATTACCGCGAGAGTATGGAATTCCATCTGCAGCTGGGGCTCTAACTCGTCCAACTACGCCCGATACCGCAATTATTGTCGCTGCATAAGGCACCATTAACATAAATTCAGATGGAATTGATGCGCCCATAATTGAAAGATTTCCTTGCAAACTAGTGGTAAATCCAAAGAATAAGGCAGCGGTCACTGCGCCTCTTGGGGTCCATTTACCGAAAATCAAACATGCTAAAGCAATAAAGCCTGCTCCGGAGGTCATTTCTTTTGTAAAACTTCCTACTGCACCTATTGTGAAATATGATCCACCGATTCCTGCAACTAGACCGGCAAGCAATACATTTTTGTAACGCAATTGATTAACACTAATTCCCACGCTGTCTGCTGCAATTGGAAGCTCGCCAACTGCTCTAGTCCTTAGTCCCCATCGTGTCTTGAAAAGTGTAAATTGAATAACTGCAACGATTGCATACATTAAATACACCACAATCGTTTGATTGAATAGCACTGGACCAATTACTGGTACTTGAGATAGTAGTGGGATAGGGATACGGTCAAAAGTGGGCCCAGCATTCCATGTGTCGCCAGAAGGAATTAGCAATTTTGAATAAATAAAACCAGTTATACCTATAACTAGAAGATTTATCACGAATCCTAAAATCACCTGATCAACCTGATATTTAATCGCAAAAAATGCTAGTAGTAAAGAAACTAATGCACCAGCAATAGGTGCGAATAGCAGACCCACAAATACATTTTGGCTAACGCTAGCGATCATTGCAGAGATACAGGCAGCAAACAACAGTTGACCCTCGATGGCGATGTTAATGACACCTGACTTTTCGCACAGTAATCCTGACATTGAACCAAAAATTAATGGGACGGAGAACATGACAGCACCTTGTAATATCCCTGTAAATGGAACAAATTTACCGCTTGCTGTCCAACAGATGAAAGCTAATATGCTTCCAAACCCAAAAACAAAACCTCCAATGGCTATGTATTTCCCTTTCTTAAATTGCAAATAAGCTAGTCCTATTCCAATTAGAGAGATAAACAAAAATAGCGCTGCACCAGATTTGGAACTGATTTTCCATTCATTTAACAATTGCCATTCTGTATCCACAATAAAACCAAAAGTGATATCCTCTATTTTGTTTGATCTAAAATAAAAAATGATTGTAAATACAAAAAACAGTATCAACATCGCAATAATTCCGCGTTTCTGGCGTGCTTGGTTTGCACTTAGAATGCTCATTAGCCGTTCCAACCTTTAGCCGCAATAGATTTGTCGGAGACATCCTTTTTGACACGGAAAATAAACTTTACTAGTGCAGGCGTTGCAATAAAGAGCACAATTAAAGCTTGGATGACCTGTACGATTTCAAACGGAGTTCCAGTAACAGACAGTAGGTTCAAACCACTAGTTTGCAGTGCTCCAAACAGAAAGGCTGCCAACACAGTTCCAAGTACTGTGGCTCTTCCCAATAAGGCAACCGTGATGGCATCAAACCCGTAGCTGCTGCCTATGTCAGGGTTTAATGCGTAATTTGTACCCAATACCTGAACTGCGCCTCCAAGGCCAGCAAGGGCACCACAAATAAACATAGTTGTAAATGTTACAAATCCAGTGGAAATTCCAGCTGTCTTCGCGGCACTGGAATTAGCCCCTACCGCCCTAAACTTAAACCCTAAAGAGCTTTTATTTAACAGCCACCAGACTAATACAGCTACAACAAGTGCTATAAAAATACCTAGATGAATTCTTAAATCTGCACCAAGAAATAATGGTAGTCGAGCACTGGGCTTAACTTCAGGAGCAA
>CAIMMJ010000233.1 GCA_903842515.1 uncultured Bacteroidota bacterium
TAAAAGCTGCCAATCTGAAGCTACCTTATTCCGACGAAAGAACTTTGCATTTTGGCCTCATTCCAAGGAGCAACCGTTGTATTTTTGTGATAAATGAACTTCCTGATTTGCAACCCAGAATACAGGTTTCATTGTTTAATATTCTGCAAGAAGGCGATATTCAAATAAGAGGATTTAAAATTCGTTTGCCATTGGATATACAGTTTGTATTTACTGCCAACCCCGAAGATTATACCAACAGAGGTTCCATCGTTACCCCACTAAAAGATAGAATTGGAAGTCAAATTCTTACACATTATCCAAAAGAAATAGAAACTTCTATGCAAATTACTTTGCAGGAAGCTAGAATTACCGAACAACAAAAAAAATTAGTAAGCGTAAATACTTATGCCCATGAACTTATGGAAAGAGTTGGCTTTGAAGCCCGCTCCAGCGAGTACGTTGATTCTAAAAGTGGAGTATCGGCAAGGCTAAGCATTTCTTGTTACGAAAATTTAGTAAGCGCTGCCGAACGCCGTGCTATCATCAACAATGAAATAACCACCTCTGTTAGAATAACAGATTTTGTTGGCATTATTCCTTCTATAACCGGCAAAGTAGAATTGGTGTACGAAGGAGAGCAAGAAGGTCCACAAATTGTAGCTCAACACCTTTTGGGCAAGGCCATAAAAACTATGTTTTCTGATATTTTCCCAATGCCGGATAAATTAAAGAAAAGTAAGGAAGAAAATCCTTATGCAGGAATTCTAAAATGGTTTTCAGACGGTGGTTCTGTAGACTTATTGTCGGATATGACAGACCAAGACTATTTTAAAAACCTAAATTCAGTACCGGGTTTGGTGGAGATAGTAAAGAAAAATACCAATGAAAAAAACTTAAAAGAAATATACTTTTTTTGCGAACTAGTGCTGCATGGATTGGCTGAATATTCAAAAATTACAAAAAGTAAATTATTAAAAGGATTTTCTTTTAAAGATACTTTTAATTCTGTGTTTGATTTAAATAACTTAGCACCCGAAAACTAATTTTTAACTATGAAAACAAATCACGAAATTGATTATCAAATTTTAGGAGAAGAAATGCAATCTGTGGAAATAGAATTAGATCCACAAGAAACTGTTGTTGCAGAGCCAGGCAGTTTTATGATGATGGAAGATGGCATACAAATGGAAACTATTTTTGGCGATGGGAGCCGCTCAAGCGGTGGAACATTTATTAATAAATTATTTAGTGCAGGAAAAAGATTATTGGTGGGCGAAAATTTATTTATGACTGCCTTTACAAATGTAGGCTCAGGAAAAAAGAAAGTTTATTTTGCTGCCCCTTATACCGGAAAAGTCATTCCTTTGGATTTAAGTTTGCTGAATGGCAAAATAATTTGCCAAAAAGATTCATTTTTATGTGCTGCAAAAGGCGTTAGCGTAGGCATAGAATTTCAAAGAAAACTTGGTACAGGTTTATTTGGAGGCGAGGGATTTATTATGCAAAAACTAGAAGGCGATGGAATGGCATTTGTGCATAGCGGAGGAAATATCATTGAAAGAACTTTGTCTCATGGTCAAATGCTAAAAATTGATACCGGATGTATTGTTGCTTTTACCTCTGGAATAGATTACGACATAAAATTTGTTGGTGGAATAAAAAACACTTTTTTTGGCGGTGAAGGAGTATTCTTTGCCACCCTAACAGGTCCGGGTAAAGTGTGGATTCAATCTTTGCCAATAAGTAGATTAGCTTCTAGAATTTTATCCATGGGTTCAGTTGGTGGAAAAAGAGAAGAAGGTAGTATTTTAGGTGGCTTAGGAAATATTTTAGACGGCGACGGTTTATAAAAATCACTATATTTGTATCAACCTTAAAATAACTTTATGAAAAAAACAATACTCTTTTTTACAATTTTTGTGGCATCAATAAAATTATCTATTTCACAACCTCCTCCCCCACCTCCAGGTAACTATCCGTATTTAGAAACCTTTGAATCGTTTTCAGGAATTGGTGGCAATATTACTGGTTGGACAGGTTCCACAACTACGCTTCAAGCCTACACCAATCATGGAACTAATGGCAGCAATGGAATGGCAAGAAATGTTTTTCATAGCCCAAACCTTTCCTCCCCTGCCAATATTTATATTGTTTCTCCGCTAGTTTCTACCTTAACCTCCACCTCGGAATTGCGTTTTGACTATAGAATAGTTGATGCCGCTTTATATCCAAGCACTGCAACGGTTTTACCCAGCGATGCTTCAATAGTTGTTTCAATTGGAAATGAGCCAAACTTTACAACAATTTACACCATTAACCCTTCCAATCATATCCAATCCACCAACTTTACTACTGTTGTTGTTCCCCTTACTGGATATAACAATGCAAACGTTACAATAAAATTTGAAATTAACAGAGGTACCAACTGCGATTATTGGGTAGATATAGACAACTTTAGTTTGAACAATGCAGGAACTGTAAATACGGTATCTTCGGAAATAAATAAAACACAAATATACAGTGCTCAAAACGGCGTAGTAATCAATCAAGTTGGCTTTCCAAAAACTAACGCAATTTTAAGCATTTTTGATGTGCAAGGTAAAATAGTAAACACGTTTACTGTTGATAAAAATTATTTTGAAACAGGTAATTTAAATTTACCAAAAGGAGTTTATTTTGCTAGGATACAATCAGGCGAAACTACTCTTACCAGAAAGCTTTTTATTGGTTGATTAAATCTATAACGAAAAGTGAAAGTCCGGAAATTTAGCCGGACTTTTTTATTTAAAGAAAATAATTCATGAAAGACATTTTAATAATTGGAGCAGGAAAATCCTCGGGATATTTAATAGATTATCTTTTAGAAAAAACGTATCAATTCAACAATAAAATTGTAGTGGCAGATAACAATATCCTGTTTGCTCAAGAAAAAATTAAAGCACATAAAAATGCTAAAGCAGTAGAGATAAACTTATTTGATGAACCATCTAGAATAAATTTAATATCAAATTCATACGCCGTGGTTTCTATGCTGCCTGCAGATTTGCATCCAATTATTGCAAAAGATTGCCTTAAATTAAAAAAACACTTGTTCACTGCTTCTTATGTTTCGGCAGCTTTGCTTGAAATGGAAGAAGAAGTAAAATCCAACAAACTTTTGTTTTTAAACGAATGTGGTTTAGACCCTGGCATAGATCACATGAGTGCCATAAAAATTATAGATGTTTTAAAAAACGAAGGAGCACAAATCAATGGATTTAAATCCTACTGTGGAGGATTAGTTGCACCAGAAAGCAATAACAATCCGTGGGGGTATAAATTTTCGTGGAATCCACGCAACGTAATTTTAGCGGGGCAAGGCACTGCAAGGTATTTAGAGAACAACGAAAATAAATATATTCCCCAACACAGGTTATTTAGCTCGGCAGAAAAAATTACCGTTCCGGGCATTGGAAACTTTGATGGATATGCCAACAGAGATTCTTTGGGATACAGAAAAATTTATGGATTGGAAAATGTAAAAACCATGCTAAGAGGAACGCTAAGAGCCGAAAACTTTTGTAAAGCCTGGAACATATTTGTGCAAATGGGATTAAACAACGAATCGTTTGAAGTGGATGTAAAAAATAAAACCTATCGAGAATTTTCTTCTTCATTTCTCCCGGGCAGCGAAGATTTAAAAGAAAGAATTGCAAAATTATGCAATATACCCGTATCCGATACTGCAATTAATATGGTAGAATGGACAGGCATTTTGGGAGATGAAAAAATCCCGTTTGATAGTGCGAGTCCTGCAAAAATTCTGCAAGAATTGTTAGAGAGAAAATGGAAATTGCAGCACAGTGATAAGGACATGATTGTGATGCAGCATATTTTTGAAGTAGAGCAAAACAATAGCTCGAAAACTATTTATAGTTCATTAAAAGTAATTGGAGAAAACTCCATAAACACCGCAATGTCTAAAACAGTGGGATTGCCTTTGGCGATTGCTGTAAAATTATTCTTAGAAGATAAAATAGTGGAACGTGGCGTGGTGGTTCCTGTAAGCAAAGAATTTTACACGCCAATTTTAGAAGAATTGGAGAGCTATGGAATTGTATTTGAAGAACACCAAGAAATAAATTAAAGCTAAACAGGTGTTTGTTTATGTGTGCTGATAGATTTTCTTGTGCATTAAACCCAATAAAATTATGGCAAAGTAATTCCTTTTTGCCACTTAGTTGTAGAATATAAATTTATATATATTTGTGGCATATGAAATTTACAAAAAAATTATTTATTGCATCTTTAAGTTTTCTGTTCATACTAGAGTTTAGCTCTTGCAACATTAGAAAATACAGAAATTATTACATAACAAATTCTAATATGGTCTTTCCAAAAAGTAAGGAACGAATATTGCCCGAAGATAAAGACGATGAGTTGGTTTTTGTGAGGCATTACCATTTTTACCTGCCCAAAAAGATGAAAGACAGTAAAGATACAATAGCTTTAAAAAAATTCGCCAACAAGGTATTTAGAAGAACACATGAATTAGATTGGAAAGTTTTTAATTATTCGCACGGTTGCAAACTCATCAACTACAATGAAAATGAAGATGTGAATTTTAATTTTTTTGTTAGACCAAAAAGAGGAACAAGATCATACACCTACGAGAGAAAATACAACAGAATTTGCTATCAAGCAAAGTGGGACGGTAGCATCAAAAAGAACAAATAAAAAACAGTGGTTTACCATTTAATTCAAACCCTAAAATTTCAATAAATTTTATAATCTGCATTTTAAGTTTTTACTTATCATTAACGGTTTTTAGATTGGCGATGGGAGGGATTTTACCACTAATGTTTATGTGTAGCACAAAATTCTCGGCTACCACAAAACTGTCAAGCGGATATGATTTGCTGAGGCGAACCTGCCTGTTGCAAATGGGCTGAAATGCCCAGTATTTAAAGTTAACTAGCATAAAGTTCCTTCCATCGAAGGTCGCTCTTTTGATCAACCCATTTTTTTGTTTTATATCCACCACTCCTTAAACTTTGATTAATAAATCGACCAAGTGCAGGAGTATATTGAATAGAATTGTTGGTGTTTATTTTTGCAATTACACCATTAGACAGATTAATAACACCATTTAATCCCTTGAAAGAGAAACCATCTATCTTGCCTGATGGAAATTTACCATGTTCAAGAACAGATACACCGACGTTTTCGCCGAATATTTAAACTGGAAAATTGCATTGGTTTTTAATTAACCCATCTCCCTTTGCAACATCTATTAATTGTAATGCTCGGGCTATCATTTTCCCAATACCAATGAATTGATGAATGTTTTTGGGGCTGAGTGCTAGGGTGAACCCTGAAATTGCACATTTGCTGTATGCACAGCTCTATTTATTCGATTCTTATTTTTCTATTGTACTAAATTAGTGTAGATAAAAAAGTTAATACCTGATTTATTATAAGCCAACAATGGACTGCTGTTGAGTAAAAAAGATTTTCGTACTCCAAAACTTATTGGTAATAAGTTTAAGATAGTGTTGTCAAAAATAAATTCTACACCAGCCGAATTATAAA
>CAIMMJ010000234.1 GCA_903842515.1 uncultured Bacteroidota bacterium
TATTTTTACTTGCAAAATTGCGACCCAAAGGGTGATTTCCCTCCTAAAGTCGGGAACTTCCCTTTGGGTACCCCGCATTTTGCTGCATAAAAATAAGCAGATAAAATGATGCCGTAAAACGCTCCGAAAAAATGCCATGTTTTTAATAATTTGGACAGAAAAACGGTAGATTAAAATCGTATATCTTCGTCCAAGTCAACTAATTTTATTGAACTTAAGAGAATTTGAGGGACTAAATAGAGAACATTTGGGTTAACAAGGTTTTGTTTTGAAAAAAAGCTCACCTGAAGTTCAAAATAATTGAACTTAAAAATTAAAGTGAAGTAGAAAGAATATTTACTAAAAGTATATCTTTAACTATTAACAGAACAACTAAAGTAAATCCAAGGATCGGTAGTGTTTAACAATTCTGTTGAATTTAGCTCGTTTCCGCTTGGGTAACCGAAGCAACAAACATTTTTAAATCCGTAGTTTTCCAACAACTCTTTTTGATGAGTAGGATTTATATATGTTAAAACAAAACCAAAATTGTGAACCCCATCGTTAATCTTAATTACTTTTTTATTTGAAAAGTCCCTTTTTAAATTATGAAATTTTAATTTCAAAAATTTAAGGAAATTTTCATAAAAGATGATTGGATGAGATGACAATTTTAATCTCATTAACTTTGGAATATTTTGAATGTTATGAGTAGAGAAAACTAACAATGCATCCTTCTTTGAAATTCGCTTTACTTCATCAAAGAATAAAATTCTTTCATCTATTTCAATATGATCAATACCATTAAAACTAAAAAACACAACGTCAAACGTATTGTCATCAAAAATGGACATATTTCTGGCATCGCACACTTTAAATTCTATGTTTTGATTTTTAAAATTTTCGAGTGCCCCATTAATCATACCTTGAGAAATGTCAACACCAACATATTTTTTAGCAATGCCAGAAAGATGATAAGTAGTTCTTCCGGTTCCAATGCCTACATCTAACAAAACAGAATTTTTTATTTTTTCAAAATATTTATTTAATATGGTTTGTTCGGGTTTTTGTAAATCTTTTTCTTTGATGTAGGAATTTACCTGTTGTGAATTATCATAAACTTTTACAAAATCTTCCATTTTTCTTATTATTTGTTTGAAAGCAAATGTATAAAATTAATAATAAATTTTATTTATGAATTATATAGATTTGGAGCATCACCAAATGAAAAAGCAATAAAGTTTGTTATACATAATAAACTATTTTAAGTTTTGCCAAAAAGGAATTTCTATATTAATTTTTTACTAAAAGTTTATGCTCTATCCAAGGATGGTTTTAAAACATTATGCTTCTATCTTTTAAAGAAGTTTGCAAAACTAAATCAGATGAAGTGCTAAGGGAAGATAGTAATTTAAAGTTCTTAGGAACTTAATTTTCCTCCGTTGGACAACCTTTTACCTTGTAGAAAAAACAGTAATCGTTTTAGCTTTAAACTGATTTTATTTGCATTAAAACTTGGCACTGCCAGTAAAAAAACACTAAAGAGAAATATCGAATTTATTAAGAGGTAGAAGGCAGAATAGAGGTATCCATAATGTTTTCTAAAAAAATACCTCATTGCAAAATAATACTCCAACTGCAAATACATTTTTAGGAGGTGATTTACGTTTTCTGTTCCTCCTTTTGATTGGTGATGAAAAACTTGTGAAACAGGAACAGTTTTTATTTTTAATCTGGCATCAATGATATTTTTGCACAACTCTACGTCTGAACCATAAATAAAATAATTTTCATCCAATCTAAACTCTTTCCTAAAAAGTATAGCAGCACCTGCGGGTTGTTCTAAATAATTTTCTTTGCTTAAATCTAAATCTTGGTAGGTATATTTTTTATAGCTAGAAAATTTATTCCAAAATTTTGAAGGCACAAAACTTTCTACAATTACTCCCGAAATAAAAGGGAATCTACGGTTGTAATTTTGAAGTTTACCATCGGGATAAAGTAATTGTGGTGCAACAGCGCCAAGCTTAGGGTTGTTGTTTAATTCATTTACCAATAGGCTTAGTGTGGTTGTGTCTGTTACATAAGCATCGGGATTAAACAACAACAAATACTTTCCGCTTGCAACATCTATTGCCTGGTTGCAGGCCTTGGTAAACCCCATGTTTTCTGAGTTTGGGATGAACTTAATTTTATTGAGTATAGGTTCTAAATTTTTTACTGTGGCGTCGGTAGAATTGTTGTCTACCAAAATTACTTCGCAATCTTGATGATGAAGCAGTGAATTTATGCATTCAAAAATTACATCGGCACAATTGAAACTTACTACTATGGCTGAAATTGAAACTTGCTTATTTTGCATTCCACACTTGTTCTAATTGGTTGGTGGTTGTGTTGCTTGGTCTGTAGAAATAGAAAACTAATTTTTTTAAGAAAATTTTTGCAAATGAAACCAAAGAAGATAAGCCACAAATTTTTTGCGCTCTAAAAAAAGTAGAGTAAAAATCAGGTGAATTTGCAAGTACTTTAAAACCTAATAATGCCCTAAAAAAATTAAGAATTAAACTTTTATTAGTGTGTTGAACTATGAATTTTGTTTCAAGGTTGGACAGCACTTTGTCCATGGCCTTGTTCATTTTATCTTGATTGGTTGTCATGCTTCCTTTTCTTACTCTTACCAACGAAAGTACTTCTTTGATGCAGTAAAACTGAGAGCCGTTCAAACTCATCCTAAGCCATAAATCCCAATCTTCGAGTTCTTTGTAGTTTTCATTGAACATGCCTACCTCTTTTACTATAGATGTTCTTACTATAACTGAATTTACATGCATAAAGTTTCCGAAAAGTAAATTGTTCAACACATTTCCTTCGAAAACAGGAAGACCAATATTAAATCTGTTGTTGGCGTCATCTTCTACAAAACAATCGGAAAAAGAATAAACTGCATCGGCATTTTTATTTTTAGAAAAAAAATCTACTTGCAATTGAAACTTAGTTGGGAGCACTAAATCGTCGGAATCTAAGAATACCAAAAAATCGCCTGAAGCATTTTGTATTCCTGTGTTTCTTGCACCTGCCAATCCTTTGTTGTTTTGGTAGATGTAGGTAAACTCAAACTTTTGTTTTAGTGCATCAATGGTTTGTTTTGTGTTGTCGGTAGAACCATCGTCCACCACAATTATTTCAAAGTTTTTGTAAGTAGAATTGTGCACACTTTCAATTGCTTGGCCAACTAAATTGGCTGTATTGTATGTGGGAATTATTACTGAAACTTTCAAACAAATAAATTATTTATTGGCAAAGATAAAATTAAAGTACAAAACGAAAAAAGGCCAAGAAATTAATCTCAGCCTTATTTCTAACAACAAACAAAACAATTACTTTTTAAAA
>CAIMMJ010000235.1 GCA_903842515.1 uncultured Bacteroidota bacterium
AAAAATTATTATATTTTAATATAAAAATTTAGCAACTCAATATTACTAAAAATTTGCATACCAAAACAACAACGCTGTAAAAAAATTTTATTTATACTCCCAAATTTTATTTTCTACCCCAATATTTCATTTCCTACCCCAAAAACGTTTTTCCTACCCCAAAAACGTTTTTCCTACCCCAAAATAGTTTGAAATTACCCCAAATCGTACCCCAAGAAAGTGGCCTTGGGGTATTTACAATTTGCTGTTGCTTGCCCTAAATTTGATAGCAACTAATAGTATTAACCATTTAAAATTTAAAAATTATGGCATCTCATTACGGTTGGTGGCGTCCGCCGAGGTGGACACCAACCGAGTTCACGCTAGGTTGGTCTTTGCGACCAGCCAAATAATATGGGTAAGATATAACACATCTTGTTGGCAAGCCTCGGCTGAGCAGGACGAAAAAAAAGTTTACAATAAAAAGCAAGAAATAAAAAGCAAAAAACAAACCTAAAACCAAATAAAAAAAATCTCCGCCGGGATGAATAAAAAAAAAGAAAAACCAGCAAAACTTGGCCTACAACAAAGGTTTCTGTAGGCCACCTTGTTTTGCGAACCCCGAAAGGGACAGGCATAAAAACGTAGAAACCTAAAAATTTAATAAATTAAAAATTATGAAAATTTTTTTAAATAAACCGAAAACAAAACTAAAAGTATTTGGCATACTGTTATGTCTTTTTGCACTAGTAAGCCACTTATCTTGGGCACAAACCACACAATTGCCAAGTTGGATTTTGCCTTCAAAACAATATGCTTTTAATCCTCCCGGATTAAGCAATTTGCCTGCTCCAGGTGGTTCTTATTTAGATCAAACGCTAGGTGATCTTAACCACTATAATGGAGCTCATGCAGAAAGAACATTTAATGCAAATTACAAAACCGATGGCACATTAAACTTTTTTATAGTGGATGGAACAATATACGATGGGCAAGGCTTTTTTATTGCAAAACCATCGTTATCTCAATATCCAGATGAACCTGTTTTAGATGGAAGTTCACAATTGGTAATTATACCTGTTCCTAGTGATTGCAATAGGTTTTATATTTTTTCTGTAAATGCACCACCAATAACTAACTCCACTAAAAATTTGCAACCTGTTTTTTGTTTGCTTAATATGGCTCAGCAAAATTCTAACATCCCATTTGTTTATGGCAATTTAGAAGATGTAAATTCTGAACCACAAAATTCCAAAATAGGTACTTTACAAAACATTCCTAGCCCACCCTGGTCTACAACTCCAAATATATCTACTTTATTTAATCTTGGTACAAAAACTCAGTCAATTCATTTTGCTGTTAGCACAGCAAAGTCTTACGATGGTCAAATTAATAGGAATATATATTTATCAAACGGCTCTTCTATATTTCTTGTAAAACTAAATAATTCGGGTTTGATTTTTGAAAATTTTTTAGATATGCCATTTGGAATTAAGTCTTTTATAAAAAGCGAGATGGAACTTCATGAATATGCTAATGGTACATCCAAATTAGCAGTTCCAATTAGCAATGGATCAGGCAATTCCATTGCTATTGTTGACCTCGATTCAGAAGGGAATTTTATTTATGATAATACATTGGGAACTTATTTAATGGAGCAGATTAGTTTTATTGACATTGATCCAACAGCTGAAGACTATATTCCAGCATACATTAAAGGCTTAGAATTTTCTAAAGATGGTAGATACCTGTATTTTAATCACTCCATAAATTCTGATTATCCAAACCCTTTAGGATATTTTGATTTGACAAATACAAATTACACTCCAGTTTATTATACAGGGTTAACATCTATACAAAAAAATGCAATTCAATTTTCGCAGCTAGAATTAAGCACAACTGGGAGAATTTGTATGCACTTTGGAGTAATACCAACCTCAACGAATAATGCAACATCTAATGCCTTGCTATTTTTAAACGACGCAAGCAATCCATTAAACAGTTCTAATAATCCATCAGGTAGTATTTTAAATTCTGCTAATGTAGCTATTGATTTATTAGTATGCAGAACATCAGATTTTGACGGTGTAAATGGTGTTAATGAAAATGCAATTTATTTGCTACCCACACAAATAGATGGCGAAGTAAATCCAGTAGGACTTACAGTTACTGCCAGCCCTGATGTTTCTGTTTGTAGTGCACAAAATGTAGTATTAAGTGTTTTAAACCCTAGTTTACCTGCTACAGAATATAATTGGTACCAAGTAGGCGTAAATACTTTTGATTTTCTTGCGACAGGTACTTCCATTACCGTATCACCAACTCAAACAACGCAATATGCAGTGGGAGTAAATGCTACCAATTTTTGTGGAAACAGTATTGATTTTGTTTGGGTTAATATTATTTCTCCTCCAAACATCTCAATTATAGGCAAAAATTCTCAATGCTATGGGAATATGCAAACATACTCTATTGAGCCAGCTATTTTCCCTCCTTTGTTTTCAAATGGTGTATGGTCAATAGAACCTTCCTCTGCAGGAACTTTTGTTAATGGAGTAAATAATCTTTCATTTGTAGATATAGATTGGAACAACATGCCACCTACAGGAGCTACCTTAACTTTTAATTACACCTATGGTCCACAAGCAAATTGCCCAGGAAGTATATCAATGAACATAAGTGCTTGTTGCAATTTTACTGGTCCTTGCATTCAATATAGCGGATATGGACCTCTCGGTGACCCACCTTTCCCAATTTCAACTTGGCAACAAACAAGTGTAGGTGGGCCTTGCAAAATTACTTTGGATGGTTTTATTAGAATCGATCAAGATTTTACTTTTGATAATGCATTAGTAGAACTTGGCCCAAATGCACAAATTAAGGTAGCCAGTGGTGTTACATTAACCATCACTAATAATTCTGTTCTTAGAGCCCGATGCGATGCAATGTGGGATGGTATATATCCAGAAAGCAATAGTACAATAATAATTAACGATGGCTCCACCATACAAGATGCAGTTTGGGGAGTAAGAGTTACTTCAAAAAACAATGTAACATTAAACATAGGAGAAAGCGGAAATGATGTGTTGTTTAATAAAAACAGAGTCTCTATTTATTTGCTACGAGTTTCTAATTCTTCTATTTCAATAAAAAATACTGAGTTCAATTCTAAAATTACTGATTATGCTAGCACAGCTTTTTTATTGAATCCTCATCTCGATCAAAACCCTTCTGCTGGAATTGTTTTGGACGGAAACTTTCAAGATATAACTATCGGTGAAGATTCTCAAAACAATCAAAATAGATTTGAAAACCTAGACTTTGGTGTTTTTTCCAGAAAAACCAGTTTTACTTTGTTAAACAACTATTTTAATAACTTAAGCTCAAATTCTGATCAAAACTGTTATTGTAATTCTGGCCCAAATACCGCTGTATATGCCAGCGGTGGAACTTTAGAATCAGACGCTTTTTTTGTGAACATAGGAAACCAAGGTCTTGGGCAAAATATTTTTGAAAATGTAAACAATGGTGTTTATCTTTATAATAATTTTGAGGTGATGGTAGACAATAATGTATTTAACACAATTTCAAAAAACGGAATTACAATTAATGGAGTGTTTAACAGGCAAAACATATCAATAATAAACAACGAATTAAACAACATTAGAAACATTTATATTTCTTTAGTAGACAACCCTAAAGCCAATAAAACTATAGAAAACAATTCTATTAATTTAAACAACTCTCCCTCTAATTATTTTTTTGGCTCAGGTATTAATATTTCTGAAACTGCAAAGTCTCCTGCTAAAAATAGTATTTTTAGAAACAACATAAGTGCTGTGCAAACAGGTATCTACACCAACGGAGTAAATGAATCTACTATTGTGGACAACGATATTTTCTTAAACACCAACACCAGCAACAATCCTGGCAATGGAATTTTATGCAACAAAGGAGATAAACTAAGCATATACGACAATAATATTGAAGCAGCCCACCGCGACAATTATTGGGTAAATGGAATTAGAATTGAATTTTGCACAAATTCTATTGTAAACTGTAATTCTATGCAACGCACGGGTGGAGGTGTTTTTGTTGGCGGTTCATGCAAAGGAACTATTATTTATAAAAACAACCTTCGCCGCAATTATTGGGGATATGTTGCCAACTATTCTGTTTCTGGTCCACCAGCATCAAACTACTATTCCGATAATATTTGGACTGGCCCTTACGACAACAACAC
>CAIMMJ010000236.1 GCA_903842515.1 uncultured Bacteroidota bacterium
GCTACAAAATGGTACAAAATAGGTTGATCTCTGTCTACAGAATATATTAAAGTCCCGCAATACTTTAATAGGGTATCCCAATGGTTAAACAATCCCTATACCCCAATTTACAAATCAATACCCTATTTTAAACAGTTTTAAAAGCCTGTTTTTTGTTTCAAAAGTAGCAAATTCAAAGCGGAAAAAGCAGCTACAAAAGGGGTCAATCTTTCTCTACACAGTTTATTATGGGTCCCCCATAATTTAATGGGGTATCCCAATTGTTAAAGGGGTCCTATACTCCATTTTACACAGTTTTTAAAGCAGGCTTTGCCCCCAAAAGCTGTAAATTCGAAGCGGAAAAAATAATGAAGTAGTATAACATATAAAAAAGGGGACCTTTTAAGAACTGCTTCAATTAGGCTTTACAATACAACTGTTTTTTATTTCAAACAATTGTAAATTTAACCAATATGCAACTTAATTTGACGAGGTTTTATATTGTCTAAACCTTAATACAGGGTAAACTATGAGACTTCTACAAAGTCAACTCCTATTGATCTCCTCCGTATATACATTTCCGAGCATTTTGATACCAAATTTGTCCTTGGATATTCGTTTTTTACATAAAAAACGAAAATCCCCTTGGTAAATATTGTTTGAAAAGTTTCTTGAATAAAGACGTAAACAAAACTCGTTTGCAACAAGAAATCACAATAAAATAGTATGGGTAAAAAGCGCGACTTCTACAAAGTCAACTCCTATTGATCTCTTCCGTATATACATTCCCGAGCATTTTGATACCAAATTTGTCCTTGGATATTCGTTTTTTACATAAAAAACGAAAATCCCCTATTAAAATTTTAGTAAATATTTTTTTTGAAAATTTTCTTGAATAAAGGCACGAACAAAACTCGTCTGCAATACGAAACCTATAGATATAAAAGAAATCCCAATAGAATTGTATGCACACAAAAAAGGGGGCAAGAGTCGACAGGCGAGCAAACGAAAAAATCTTTTTGTCGATCGGTCTATCTTTCTCGCCAACCTAACGACTTGCCGTAGGCCAACTTTAAATCTGACCACCCACCTACTTTTAATAAGCATAAATTTATCCTAATCGTTTTTCTCGTTCGTTTGATAATTACCATCTAGATTAATAGTTTGTACTTTAATTTTTAAATTCTATTTCACCATATTATTTCAACGGAAAAATAATGCTTGGCAAGTCAAATTTTAACTTATCTATTCCCTCTGATAGTTCTTATCTTTAGCTTCAAATCAATTCCCAGAACGTCTCTGATGCATTTTTTTTGTTTCAACGGAAAAAACTTTTTCTTTATTTCACAATGATCATTATTTTATATTTAAACATCTAGCTACAAAAAACAAACCTAAACTACCTAAAATTCGTTAATCTATCTAACATACCTACCACTAAACCTAGCCATGCTCCTATCATTATCCTACCTTTCCTTAACCATGACTATTAGAAAAAATGGAAAGAAACGACGCCGCCTACATGGCCTTTTTGGCCGGAGCCGCCGCCACCGTCGGATTTTTAGCGACCACCGCCGAGGCTACCGACCGCTATGGTGCGGCCTCAATTCAAGAGTTTTGCCGCAACACCGGCCGCCTAGATGACGTTCGCGACATCATCAGCGACCTTTACACCCGACAGTCTGGAAGGACCGGAACTGTAAAGAGATTCTGTTGATTGATTTTTTGAATGCGACAGCGCCGCCTAACGAACTAGCGAGACAATATTTAATTCTTCTTTAGCGCAGATTTTTATTGCAAAAACTATAAAAAGAGGGAGCCCGCGAGGCA
>CAIMMJ010000237.1 GCA_903842515.1 uncultured Bacteroidota bacterium
GACTAAAAAAGTATTAGTACAAGTAGTGGGTATAAGTACTTCTGCTATAGACAATAACATAGATTTTCTTAAAGATTTTGGAATACTTAGTAATGAAGGAAGTGATAAAGGAGGATATTGGATTATTTATTTTGAATTACCATAAGTGGGTAGATAAGGTGGGTAGATAAACTATTTACAAAAATTCGGTAGTATTTCACAAACTGTGTAAAGTTAAAAAGTTTTTCTAAAAATTTGAGCTAATTCAAAAAGCTCAAAAATTTTTGGAATAACTTTTTAACTTTTTATATTTACATAGTATGATCGACAAACAAGAATTATTAGACAACAAGGAATTTTACAAATCCTTTAAAAATGGAGATGATATAACTTCATTTTTTAAACAAATGCACAAACGAGCAGTAGAACATATGCTCAATGCAGAACTAGATGCTCATTTAGACAATGAAAAGCACCAAAAGACCACCAATGGTAATTACCGAAATGGTCATGACACCAAGAAGATTAAAACATCTTTTGGTGAAGACTCTATCAAAGTTCCAAGAGATAGAGAAGGTAGTTTTGAACCTGTTATTGTGCCAAAACGACACAACGTCATTGATGGTCTAGAAAACATCATTATTTCCTTCTACGCTAAAGGAATGAGTGTTAGCGACATTGAAGAACAGATAAAAGAAATGTATGACTTTGATGTATCTACTTCTACTATTTCTAGAATTACAAACGCCGTTACTAGCGAAGTTGTAGCGTGGCAAAACAGACCTTTAGACGAACTTTACTTAATTGTTTGGATGGATGGCATTGTTTTTAAAGTTAGAGAAAACTCAAAAGTTATCAATAAAACCATTTATTTAGCAGTTGGACTTAATCGAGAAGGGCGAAAAGAAGTATTAGGAATGTGGCTTGGAAAAAATGAAAGTTCCAGTTTTTGGATGAGTGTTTTAACCGATATAAAAGCTCGTGGAGTGGAAGATATTTTGATTACTGCTACCGATAATTTAAATGGATTTACACAAACCATTCGTACTGTTTTTCCAGAATCGCAAACCCAAATCTGTGTAGTTCATCAAATTAGAAACGCTTGCAAATATGTTGTTTGGAAAGATAAAAAACAATTTACAGCGGATATGAAACTTGTTTATACAGCACCAACAAAGCAAGCGGCATCAGTAGCCTTAGAAGATTTTGCTCAAAAATGGGAAGCAAAATATGGATATGCCATTAAATCTTGGCGAGAAAATTGGGACGAATTAACCGTCTTTTTTGATTTTCCTTTAGAAATCAGAAAAATTATTTATACCACAAATTTAATAGAAAATCTTAATGGAAAAATTAGAAAATATACCAAAAATAAAATGTCATTCCCTACAGATGACGCCGTTTTAAAGTCCGTTTACCTTGCATTAAAAGAAGCAACTAAAAAATGGTCAATGCCAATACAAAATTGGGGTATTGTTTTAAACCAATTTAATCTTATATTTGACAAAAGGCTCAGATTATAAAAATCCAAACCTTAACTTTTTAACTTTACACACTTTTTGGGATAGTGTCTTTTATATAATTCACTGTCGAAATTGGAAAAGTTATTCCAGGTAAAAACTGCATTAAAATAATATACGGAACTTTTAACAAATCTGTATATTCTAAACTTGTTGAAAACAAAAAATATAGTA
>CAIMMJ010000238.1 GCA_903842515.1 uncultured Bacteroidota bacterium
CTTTATAAGTTTATCGCTGAATACAAAATCGTTTAAATTTGAAATATTTCCTAAAGGATTTAACTCACCTTTTATTGAATACGAAATTTTATTTGGCTTTACATCAAGAAAATCTAAAGCGTTAGAATTTGTTTCATCTAAAACAAAATATTTACGGGTAGGTAAATAAGGATTTTCAGTTGCTCTAGCCATGTTTAAATTGGCTCCAACAAGAGAGTGATTTAAATTTAAACTTTGATTGGTTTGTGAATTGCTTACTTTTAAATAATCTAATTTTGCTTTTACGTCGGCACCAATTCCGTTTTCTAACACCAAAGACAAACTGATCTTGTCAAAATCAAAATTACCTCCTTGTAATGGCTCAAAAATACTTACATCTGTTTCTCCTTCAACTTTAAAAATTTGGGGTGCAAAATTACCTCGGGCATAGGTTGGCACAAGCTTAGAGAAAGTAAAACTTAGTACCAAAGAATCTGCCATTGTAATTGTAGTGGGAGGACTGCTGTTAGATAATTTTGCGGTAATGTAACTTGTAATTTGATTGGTTAGTAAGTTTGATAATCCCGTTAGTTTAAGAGAATATCCGCTTAAATCTATTTCACCCGAGCTTATTCCCGGCACATTAGATTCCTTTTTTGGTATTGTTTTATTGAGATTTATTCCTACTTCATTTAGCTTTGCATCGGGCACTAAATAATTTATATCTAAAATGCCGTTTGTATAATTTTTAATGGTGTAAATTAATTTCCCGGATTTTAAAATGGCACGGGTTAACCTTGACGTTGAATTAAAATTTATCACTTCTATTTTTTGAAACACATCTGCACCGGGGTTTACCAAAAAACTTCCAAAAGGAATAGAAATTCTATTTAATATAGTAGTGTCTGGTATTACAATTAAATCATTTGTGTTTATTGTATTAAGATCAGTAACGTAAGATAGGTTTACGCTTCCATCGTTATTTACAGTTCTTAATGAATCGGGAACTAAACTATTAATTCCGATGGTAGTTTGAGCAATAGGGAAAACCCAATTGGTAAGCCAATTTGATTTGTCTTGGTCTTTCTTGCAACCTGCTAATACTAGAGCAATGGAAATAAAAAACAAATAATTGTGTGCTGTTTTAGTATTCATATTTTTCCTTCCAAATTAACTTTAAGTATTTTCTAAGTTCTATTTCTTTAGAATTGTTTCCGGGTTCATAAAATTTTGTTCCAACTAAATTGTCGGGCAAAAATTCCTGATTTCCACTTTCATCGCCAAGCTCAAAATGGTGAGAATATTTATATTCTTTTCCATAATTTAAATTCTTCATCAATCCTGTAACTGCATTCCTCAAATGCAAAGGAACTGGAGCTGCTTGTTCTTTTTTAGCTTGTTCCAATGCCATTTCTATTGCCATGTAGGAAGCATTACTTTTTGGTGAACTTGCTAAATATATAGCTGTTTGAGACAATATTATTCTGCCTTCGGGCATGCCAACTTTTTCTAAAGCCAAAAAACAATTTGTTGCCATAACCATAGCTGTTGGGTTGGCATTGCCAATGTCTTCACTTGCCAAAATTAACATTCGGCGGGCAATAAACAATGCATCTTCTCCGGCATCAATCATTCTTGCCATCCAAAAAATGGCTGCATTAGGGTCGCTGCCTCTCAAAGATTTTATAAATGCAGAAATTATATTGTAGTGGTGTTCGCCTTTTTTATCGTAGATAGGGATATTTTTATCTAATACTTTTTGAACCAGTTCGTTTGTAATAATCACTTCATTGCCATCAACGGCAGAAACTACCATTTCTAAATAATTTAGCGTCCTGCGAGAATCGCCACCACCAAATTTTATTAATGCTTCCCATTCTTGAACAACAATATTTTTTTGTTTTAAATATTCATCACAAGTAATTGCATTATTCACCAATTCAATTATTTCATTGGTGCTTAAGGAATTTAAGATAAATACTTGGCACCTAGAAAGCAAGGGTCCAATTACCTCAAATGAGGGATTTTCAGTTGTTGCACCAATTAAAATAATTATTCCTTTTTCTACTGCACCAAGTAACGAATCTTGCTGCGATTTGCTAAATCTGTGAATTTCATCAATAAACAAAATTGGAGCTGCCGTTTTAAACAAAGACCTTTCAGATACTCGGTCTATAATTTCTCTAATATCTTTTACGCCACTATTTACGGCGCTCAAAGAGAAAAATTCCCTGCCATAAGCTTTGGCAATTAGCAAGGACAATGTAGTTTTGCCAGTTCCCGGAGGTCCCCAAAATATGATAGAAGGAAGCGATTTGCTTTCTACTAATTTTCTTAACAAAGCTTCTTGCCCCACCAAATGTTTTTGACCAATATAATTGTCAAATGATTGTGGACGAACTCTTTCGGGTAATGGTGCTTTATTCATGCTTTGTAAAGGTATAATTTTTTGAACTTTTATTATTAAAAAAATGTTGTAAGGATAAATATTTTAGAATTAGATTTGTCACTGAAAATGTCAATTAAAAGCAACTTAAATACAATAATCAATTCCATCTCAAAAGAGGTTCAATTGGTTGCAGTTACAAAAACCAGAAGTTTAGAAGAGTTGCAGGAACTTTATAATTGCGGACAAAAAGTTTTTGGTGAAAATAGAGTGCAAGAATTATTGGCAAAATTTGAACACTTACCAAGTGACATCCAGTGGCATTTAATTGGACACTTGCAAACCAACAAAGTAAAGTATATAGTTCCATTTGTTGCACTTATTCATTCTGTTGATTCAGAAAAGTTATTGGCAGAGATTAACAAGCAGGCTCAAAAAATAAATAAAAAAATTGCTGTCTTGCTCCAGGTATTTATAGCAAAAGAGGAAACAAAATTTGGGTGGGACGAACAGGAGTTGATGGAATTTTTAGTAAATAAAAAGTACAAAAATTACCCCAATATAGATATCGTAGGGCTTATGGGAATGGCAACTAATACAGACAATGTAGAGCAGGTTAAAAATGAATTTTTGTATTTAAAATCTATTTTTTACAAAGCAGAAAAGGAAATTGAAAATTCAAACTTTAAAATTATTTCTATGGGCATGAGTAATGATTATAAGCTTGCCATAGAATGTGGAAGCAATATGATAAGGGTTGGAAGTGCTTTGTTTAGTTAAATGGGAGAACTAGCAGCAATTATTACATCATTGGTTTGGGCTATTGGCATTTTTCCATTTACCCAAGCTACTCAAAGAATGGGAGCATTGCCCGTAAATAATTTTAGGTTGGCACTTGCTATGATTTTATTGTCTTTGGGATTATTTGCTTTTTACGGTTTGTCTATTTTTGAACAATTTACAATTCCATCTTCTTCTGCTTGGCTTTGGCTTGGAGTTTCGGGAGTAATTGGATTGGCAATTGGAGATTATCTTGGTTTTTCATCGTTTGCAATTTTAGGACCAAGGCTTTCAAGTATTTTTTCTACAATATCTCCGGGAGTAGCATTAATATTAGGACTTTCTATTGGCAACGACTCATTAAATAGTGTAGGATTTATTGGAATGTTACTAACGATTTGCGGAGTGCTGTTGGTTTTATTTTTTAGAAAAAGTAAAAATCCTACAACCAATAAATCGCCGGAATGGAAAAAAGGATTATTGTTTGCGTTTCTATCAGCTGTATGTCAGGGTGTAGGCATAGTATTATCAAAAATGGGATTAGAAGGAGCAGAAGTAGATAAATTAAATCCCTTGCATGCAGCTTGGATAAGGATGGTTGCAGCAACAGTTGCAGCGTATATTTTGGCAACTGCTCAAGGACGATTAAGAGAAATTACAATGCCTGTGATAGAAAATAAAAACAAAGGAATATACTTTTTATTAGCGGGTACAATGTGCGGTCCTGTTATAGGAATGAGCTCAAGTATGGTGGCTCTTTCTCTGATAAGTGCCAGTGTTGCTCAAACTATTTTTTCGTTGGTTCCTGTTTTTGTTTTACTAATTGCAATTTTATATTACAAAGAAAAAATAAACATGGCCAGTTTTTTAGGCTCATTAATTGCAATAATTGGGGTGGTTGTTCTTATTTGGAGGAATGATATTTTAAATTATTTCTAGTTCATATTCTACAAAATAGTAACCTCAACTCTTCTATTCATCTGTTTTCCTTCTTCCGTTTTGTTGTCAGCAATTGGCTTGGTGGAACCAAATCCTTGACTTTTTAACCTAGAAGAATCTATGCCTTTACTTTGAAGATAAGCTGCAACAGATTTTACTCTTTTGGCCGACAATTCTAAATTATAAGCTGCATTACCAACATTGTCTGTATGACCAGAAATTAAAATTTTAATCTCCTTGTTGTTACTCATCATATCTGCTAGTTTATTTAAAGATTCAAATGAGTCAGATTTTAAGTCAGCCTTAGCAGTTTCAAATAAAATATTTCTGAGCGTAATAGAATTTCCGGTTTCTAAAGCGGTAAGTTCTATCTTTTTATTGATAGTTTTATTGTCCATATTCTCACTCAAATCAATTTTATCGGAATAAGGAAAATATCCTTTTTGTGTTACACTAATTTCAATTTTATTCCCTACAGGAACATCTGTTTGAAAAACTCCAATAGATTTTTTGTCTATTTTAAAAGTTGAGTTATTACTTGAATTTATAACATCGGGTTGAATGTCTACTACGTTTCCAGATTTTTTATCCAACACTTCAAGATTTATTTTAAACAGCGCTTCTTTTATTTTTACAATTACTACCAATGAATCGCACTCTTTTTGTTCTTTGGTTTTACACAGTTTTACCAATAGGGTATCCATACCGCTGTAAGAAACCGGTGGAACATAATCTAAAAAATCTGCTTGCTCTGTAACCTCTAAAATGGAATTTAATCTTTTTGATTTGGCACCACCAAAAAATTTATATCCCTTTTTATTTAATAACTCAGAAATTGTGCCGTAAATTTTTTTATTTACTTCTGTCTCCAATCGCACAGTATCTATGGATAATGCACTGATGTTTGAAAGTAAAATTGTGTAAATATCGCTGGAAGATTCTGCATTTTCTCCACTGCAAAACAAGGCAGATTTTAAATCAGGATTTATGGTAAAGTATGCATCAAAACCAGCAGTGTTTACTTCTTTGCCCAAGTTTTTAGGAGTTGTCCAATTCTCCCAAGTATCGTCTAATCTCTTAGAAAAATAGATGTCTGCATCGCCAAAACCTTTGAAACCATTGCTAGAAAAGAACACTGTTTTTTCGTCTGCACTCAAAAAAGGGCTAATTTCATAGCCAGAAGTATTTAATGTTTTTCCTAAATTTTTTGCTGAACCCCAATCTCCATCTTTTTTTAAACTAACATACAAATCTTCTGTACCTCCTTTAGAAGTTGAATAAGACAACAACATAATTGTTTCTTTAGGATTTACAAAAAAGGAAAAAAAGCCATCGCTGTTTAATTCATTTCCATCCCATATTAATTTTTCTTCAGAGAATTTGCTGTCAATGCAAGAAAAAGAAGTAATTCCACCCGCCATTTTATTGTATTGATTGGAAGCAAAAACTTTTTGGTTGCTGCTATTTATTCCTCCAATGGAATTGTGTCCTTTTGTATTTAACGGCTTACCCGGATTGTATGCTTTTCCCCAGCTTCCATCGCTTTGTTTTTCGCTGATCCATATATCTTGTCCACTTTTTTCTCCACCAACATTATCTTTAAAATTGCTCCTTACAAAGAATAATTTTTTTCCATCATTACTAATTAGTGGATACAATTCATCCGATTCTGAATTTATGTTGCTGTTTAATTTGGTTGCATTTTTGCCGTTTTGTGCAAAAGAAAAATGAGTATAAAAATGGAGCAAAAAAAATGCTATTATTATTCTATTCATAAATTTTATCAAAGTAATTACCAAAAATATTTGGGGATAAATGTATTGCTCTTTTTGCCTAGCCTGGCTCCTAAAATTATTCCGTGAGTTCCAGTTCCATAAGCCTTAATATCTGATGTTACATAATCAAAAGAATAATTAATACTTATTCTATGGCTAACGCAAAAACCTACAATTGCAACTATAGATTCTTTATTTCTATAAGAAAAACCCACTCTAATTAAATCTTTGTAATCTGCCATTGCATTAAGGTCTATGGAAATTGGCGAAGGGAACACCTTTCTAACTATAATAGAAGGAGTAACACTAATTAATTCTGTGACCTTAAATTTATATCCTGCATTAAAGTAAAAGTGAGGCTTTAGTGTTGAAGCAGGATTTGGTTCCAATCTATCGTAAGAGAAAGAATTATTTAACGCTTGATTTGCAGATAATCCAACAAAAAAAGTAGTGCTGTACCACAATACACCAAGGTTAAAATTTGGATGCAGAATATTTCTAATTTGATTTCCAAAAATTAAATCATTTTGATTGATCAATTTTATACTTGTTGGATCAAATCTATTTTGCCTTAATCCACCAGAAACACCTGCCGAAATAAATTGCTTGTTTTTTAAAGGAAAATGCATGGCATAAGAAATTGAAAGCTCATTTTGCATTATAATATCATCTCCCTCAGAGAAAATTGTCAGACCAATTCCTTGATGAAATTTTTGCGTAGAATCTTTATTTTCTTTGTCTTCTGAAGATTGAATAACACTATTTTTTCTGCCTCGCAAAGGAATGGATGTTTGAGTAGTATTTGCTTGTGCACTGTCTGAACCTATTGGGGTAGAAAATGTTACAAATTGTCCTTGGGGCGATCCTTCAAATCCAGCCCATTGCTTGGTATATCCACCTTTTAAATCGGAATACTTTTCCATGCCAGCAATTGCAGGATTTAATAAAAAACCATTCTGCATAAATTGGCTGTATTGCATTCTTTGCTGAGCATATAGAGAGTTGAAAGATGCAAATAAAATGATAATTATAGAGATGTATTTTGCTTTCATATTATTATCGAGCTAAAGTAATTTTTCCATTTAATTTTTGTGAGCCGTCTCCTAAATCTATAAGATAAAAATAATTGGCTTCGGGTAATTTTTTTCCTTCAAATAGCCCGTCCCAGGGCACATTATATCCTGCCTTGGATTCGTAAACAATACTTCCCCACTGATTAAATATTTGAACAACACAATTTGGAAATTCTTCTATTCCCGGAATAATCCATTGTTCGTTCATGTTATCTCCGTTAGGAGAAATTCCGGTAGGAATAAAAAAAGAATTCTTTAATACAATAAGTGTATCAGATTCACATCCTGCATTGTCTTTTACTTTTATGTAATAACTTCCTGCCGATAAACTATCAATTAATTCTGATGGAGAGGAAGTATAGTTGTAAGTATATTCAACAGGTTGAGCTGCGTTTAAAGGAATCTGTAATTCTATGCTACCATTACTATTATTTACCTCTGGTAGTACAATACTTTTTATTTTTAGCGATATTCCGCTTGAAACGCTAAGTGAAAAAGTTTTAGCAGAAGAATTACAGTTTCCATTACTAATGGTATAATTAAAAATATAATTTCCTGCAATTAAGTTTGAAATGTTTGTGCTAAAATTTGTAGTGCTGCTAAATGCTGCATTATTTGGTCCTGAAATTTGACTCCACAATCCTGTTGCACTTGATTGAATGGTAGAGGGATTAATTAATGAAATTGTTGTTTGACTTCCGCAAATTGTTTTAGCTGCCGAACTTGGAAAATTTGAAGGGTTTGCAAATATTTGAACAACAACAACGTCTGAATCTGCAGGACAGCCGGGTGTTTCTATCTTCCATTGAAAATTATATGTTCCTGCTATTAAACTGGTAAGAGTAGGGTTGTTTGATGTGAGCGAAGAAAAAGTAGCGGCACTTGGCCCAGAAAGTTGAGACCAACTTGCTACCGATAAGGAAGAAGAAACATCGTTTGCAAAAAGTGACGTGGTTGTTAGCCCACACAAAGATTGGTTAATGCCTGCTTGTGCCTGAATGCCAGTATTTACAGTTAAATTTAATTGAACAGAATCTGAACTACAATTTCCATTACTTACTTTCCATTGCAAAATATATGTTCCGGGAATTAAATTTGACAATTGAGAATTGTAAAAATTAGAATTAGCAAATTGCGGTGTACTTGGGCCCGAAACAAAGCTCCAAATTCCTGTTGCCGTTGACTGAATTTGTAATGGATCGTTACCCTCTAAAACGTAAGTATTGCCGCAAACATTTACGTTGTTTGGCACCAATGCTATTGGATTTGCAAAATTTTCTATTCTCACTGTTTGCGAGTCTGCGTCACAACTTCCATTGCTTACTTTCCATTGAAAAAAGTAAATTCCGGGTGCGAGAGAATTTACAGTAGTAACAGAATCTGAAGGATTTAAAATATTTGCACCACTGTTTCCACTTACCAAAGTCCAGTTTCCAAAAGCTTGCGAAGAAAAGGTAAGCGGGTTGTTTCCTGCTAATACAATTGAATTGGCATTGCACACAGAAAAGTCAGCAGGAACTTGAGCTAGGGGTGGTTGAGAGATATAAATTTTTACATCAGAAGAGTCTGTGTTGCAATTTCCATTTGCAATTTTCCACCTAAAAATATAAACTCCAGAAATCAGATTGTTTATAGTAGTATTGAATAATGTTGGGTTGGTAAAAATTGCTGTTGATGGTCCGGCAACCTGAGTCCAACTTCCTTGAGCAGTTGATTGAATTTGCAGAGGGTTGTTTGCATTTAATTGAGCAGAAATAGCACACACAACCTGCGAATCTCCTGCTTGTGCTAAAGGCTGTGCAAATCTAAAAATTTCTGTTGTATCTCTTCTTGGCGGGCAAGAGCCATTGGTAATTGTCCAAATAAATTTATTAGAACCAATTCCTAAATTAGTTATCTGCGAAATTAAATTATTGGGGTTAGAAATTGTACCGCTCCCCTGCGCTAAAGACCATGCACCACTTCCTCCACCAAAATTAACTTGTGGCCCGGGATCGTTGCCAATAACCTGTGTTACATTTACTCCACAGTTAAGAGTTTGATCTACTCCGGCAGCTGCATTTATTGGAGCTTGATATCTTGTTACAATTACAGTATCAGGAACAGCAGGGCACCTCCCATAATTTATGTTCCATACAAACTTATAAATTCCATTTTCGGTAAAATTATTTACCGTTGTGTTTCTTAAATTTGGATTTGCAATTATAGGATTTGCTCCTGCTGGGGCTTGTGCCAAAGTCCATGTGCCAATAGCATCAGCAGATGGTTCATTGCCATTTAATGATACTGAGTTATCGCTTGAACAAATAGAAATATCACTGCCGGCATTTGGCGGTACAGCTATAAATCCATTAGCACCCACACCACTTATAACCGGATAGCAGCCCCACCACCTTGTAATTTGTGCATTTGCTGACACATTACCTCCGGGTTGTGCAGCAGAAGTTGCTGTTCCATCGTTTACGCCAACATTGGGTCCATTTGCTCCAACGCCGGTTCCCCAAGGAGATTCGCCATAAATAAAAGATGAAGGAGTAACTTGGTAAAATACAGCTCTTAAATTATCAGGCTTGCCATTACCTCCTGTAATGTTGTTCCAAGAAATAGCAACTTCCATGCTATTTGCATCGCCTGCAGGTGTATTAAATGAAGGGTTTAAGGTTGTATTAGGAGAAGACCAAACCCCATTAGAAAAAGTTCTAAATTCGTCGTAATTCTGCTTTAAGTAAGCTACAAAATTAATTCCGCTTGCTGCAGAAAAATTAGGAGTAAAACCATCGTAAGTTTGGGGTGTATTTGTAAATGTAAGTCCGGTTTTATCTGCTCTAAGGTAGATGATTGATCCTTCTAAATTATTTCCACCAAGTCTTCCAATGTAAAGATTGTTATCGTCCCATGTAAGGTACCAATTAACAATTCCCTGGAACCCCGAAAAAACTTCGTCCAGCTCCCACGAAGAATTATTGCTTCCATTGGCTGAACCTGTTATTATTAAGCCATCGCTAACATTAATATTTCTGTTGGTAGTTCCACTTGTAGTTGTTGCATAACTCACAAATTTAATTGAGTTTAAAAATATAAGTAGAAGTAAAATTTTCTTCATAGTACTATAAATATTAAATAAACATTTACTAAAATTTAAAACCAAATGTAGATATTTCAAATTGTAAAAAACACACTTTGTTTATTTTTTGGAATAAAAAAGATAATTTGTTTACAGAAACTATAAATTGCTCTAGTTTTGTTTTAAAATAAAATTAATGCCTGATAAAAAAGAGATAAAGAAATTTGGATTTATGTTGGGTTCTATTGTTTTATTAGCAGTATCAGTATTCTCATTAAATTCAGGTAAATCAAAAGCAAAAATGGAAAACAAAAAAGGAAGAATTATTTATGTGTTTGATCCGCTTTGCGGGTGGTGTTATGGATTTTCTAAAGTTATGGCTGAATTTTATTCTTTAAACCAAAATCAATATAA